>JBBSBO010000233.1:0-5216 GCA_038251215.1 Caldilineales bacterium | reverse complement strand
CTGCAGCGCCTGCACGAACTCGCCCATCGTTGCTACACCTCCTTCGCTTTCTCAATCTTGACGACAGAGCACATGTTTTTGCAATCGCAGGCAGAGCCTGAGTTCGGGCTTGTGGGAACGTACTGGGAACATCCACCGTCGCGTCGTTGCGTTCACGCCGGAGCTTTCCCTAGCGCCTACGTTGGCGACGGCCCAACCATCTGACCAAGCCAAACTCCAGTCATTTGGCAGACAAGACCTTGTTTTTTGACCGATGGCATGACGGCGACCGGCCTGTACAATTGGCTGGTAACGGGTGTGGCCCCTGACGCTGCGTCAGGAAGGTGATTGTCAGAACCTGTGTGGTTGGGACGGTCAATGAGCAATAAGGCGGATCACAGATTATGAAGGTACGTTTCCTGCTGCCCTTGCGTTGGCGCCTCCTTGTGTTGGCACTCTTGATCGCGCTCCCCGCGTTCGTGCTGCTGCACCTTGCAGACGTCAATCAACGCACGGTCGCGACGCAAGACGCCAATGATCAGGCTCTGCGTTTGGTGCACGACATCGCGCAGGAGCAGAGCGACCTGGTCGACGAGACACACGACCTGCTGAGCATCCTGGCCGCAATGCCGCAACTGCACCCGGATCGGTTGGACAATTGCCACGCCTTGCTAGCCACGTTGCTGCAGCAGCGGTCTGCTGCTTATCGCAATCTGGCCGTGGCGACGCCCTCCGGCGACGTGGTCTGTGCCGCGCAAATGGCCGATTCCCTCATCAACCTCGCTGACCGCGATTATTTTCAACGCGCCATCTCCGCGCGGACGTTTGTCGCCAGTGAGTACCTGATCGCCCGCATCACAGGTATACCGGCCATGGGCTTTGCGACACCGATCCTGGGCGCAGACCGTTCCGTTGAAGGGGTGATCGTGGCGATAGTCGATCTGGTTTGGCTGAATCAGGCCATCGAAGCCGCGCGGTTGCCCGCAGGCGTCACCGTCACGGTCTTTGACCGGCAGCGGTCCGTGCTCGCCCGCTACCCCGATTCGGACGCGTGGGTCGGCAAGGTCATCCCGGCAGAGAACGCGTGGGTCCAGACGATCCTGACCACCGAGGGCCAGGGCCTACAAGCGGCGACGGGTCTCGACGGCGTCGCGTACCTCATGGCGTTTACAAGGCTGCCCGCCCTCCCCCAAACCACCCCGGTCTATGTGAGCGTGGGGATTCCCACGGACCTAGCCTATGCGGAAGTCAACCGGATATGGCGGCGCAACCTCGCCTGGCTGGGGCTGATGACGCTCATGATGGCGATCTTAGCGTGGCTTGGCAGTTACCTGCTGATCCGCCGCCGCGTGCAGCGGTTGGTCCAGGCCACGCGGCAGCTCGCCGCGGGCGATCTGGATGTGCGCGCCGATATCGTCGGTGCGCAGGATGAACTGAGCGAGCTGGGGAACGCCTTTGACCAGATGGCGGTCACCTTACAGCAGCAAGCGGCGGAACAGGTGCGGGCCGAGCAAGCTCTGCGAGCGAGCGAACAACGCTTCCGGCTCGTGGCCGAAAATGCGCAGGATGTAATATTCAGCGTTGCGTTCTTGCCATCGCCGCGGTTCACCTATGTCAGTCCGGCGGTGACCTCGATCAGCGGCTACACGCCGGAAGAGCACTACGCCGATCACGACCTCGCCGTTAAGATGGTGCATCCCGACGACCGGCAACGATTTATTGCCCTGATGCAAGCGCCCCAATCGTCTGAGGGTTTAACTCAGTTGCGTTGGGTGCACAAAGACGGCCGCGTCATCTGGACGGAACAACGGAAGCGGGCAATCTATGACGACGCAGGTCAGGTGATTGGCGTCACCGGGATGGTCCGCGATGTGACGGAGCGCCAAGAAGCCGAGGCACGCCTGCGCGAACTCGAACACATGTACCGGCGCGCCATCGCCGCCGCCGATGCGGTGCCGTATCGAAGGGGAAAACAGGGCGATGCGTGGGCCTATACGTTTATGGGCGAAGGCATCCAGGCCTTGACCGGCTATACGGCGCAGGAGTTGACACCACAAGTCTGGCATGACCTGACTCTAGACCATGAGTTCAGCGGGCCGCTCGCCGGTCTCACGCTAGCGGAGGCCGTCCGGCGGGTGCAGACGAACGCGGTCGAAGCCTGGGCCGACGACATCCACATCATGACGCGGCTGGGCGAGGAACGCTGGGTGGCCGATTCGTCCATCGAACTGCGCAATGCACAGGGGCAATCGGTGGGTTCGGTGGGTCTCTTGCAAGACATCACCGAGCGCAAACAGGCCGAAGCGGAACTAAAACAAGCCAAAGCCATCGCCGAAACGGCGACCCGCGTGAAGGCCGAGTTCCTGGCCAACATGAGCCATGAGATCCGCACGCCGATGAATGCCATCATCGGTATGACCGGTCTGCTGCTGGACACGCCGCTCACGGCGGAACAGCGCGAGTTTAGCGAGACCATTCGGAACAGCGGCGACAGCTTGCTCACGCTCATCAACGACATCCTGGACTTTTCCAAGATTGAGTCGGGCAAAATGGAACTGGAGATGATCCCCTTTGATCTAGCCACCTGCATCGAAGATGCGTTGGACCTGTTCACCGACCAAGTCGGCCAAAAGCAACTGGAACTAGGCTATCTGCTCGACCCGCTCATTCCGCATACGATTGTCGGCGACCCCAGCCGTCTCCGCCAGATTCTGACCAACGTAGTCGGCAACGCCGTCAAGTTCACGCGCCAGGGTGAGGTGGTGGTCGAGGTCAACGGCCAGTGCAAAAACGATCATCATTGCCTACATTTCACCGTGCGCGACACGGGCATTGGCATGTCCGAGGAGGGGATGGCGCTGCTTTTCCAGTCCTTCTCCCAGGTGGACGCCTCCACCACCCGGCGCTATGGGGGAACCGGGTTGGGTCTGGCCATTAGTCGCCGCCTGAGCGCCATGATGGGCGGGAAGATGTGGGTGGAGAGCGAGCCGGGCGTCGGGTCCACCTTCCATTTCACCATCCAAGCGGAAGCCGCCCCCACCGCCTACCGCCTTCGGCACGCCGCAAGCGCGGGCCTGGACGGCAAACGCGTATTGGTGGTGGATGATCATCCGGTGGCCTTGGACATCCTCACGCGCCAGACGCGCGCCTGGCAGATGACGCCGGTGGCCGTCACATCCGGGGCGGCGGCGTTGGCGCTGCTGGATGCAGGGGAGACGTTCGACCTCGCTATTCTGGATCGGCAGATGCCCGAAATGGATGGGCTGACGCTGGCTGCCCACCTGCGCCGTCAGCCGCAGGGTGCGAACCTGCCGCTGGTGATGCTCTCTTCAATCGGCGATAGCCCTGCCGAGACCAAGGCGCTCAAGGTCACCCTGATGACGAAGCCGGTGAAGCAAACCCAGCTCTACAAGATCCTGATTGACCTCCTGACCCAACAACCGGGGCGCGCGCCAGTGGCGCAGACTTCAGGGTTCGACGGCGACCTGGCCAAACGTCTTCCGCTGCGTATCTTGCTGGCCGAAGATAACGCGGTCAACCAAAAAGTGGCCGTGCATATACTGGCGCGCTTAGGCTATCGGATCGATGTCGCGACGAACGGCCTGGAAGTGATCGAGGCGTTGCAGCGCCAGCCCTATGACGTCGTGCTGATGGATGTGCAGATGCCGGAGATGGACGGCTTGGAGGCAACGCGCCGTATCCGTGCCCAATGGACACAGGAGCAGCGACCTTACATCATTGCCATGACCGCCCACGCCTTAACCGGCGATGCGGAGAAGTGTCTGGCGGCGGGTATGGACGACTACATCAGCAAGCCGGTGCAGTTGGGGAAGTTGGTGACCGCTCTGGGACGGAGCCAGGATACGGTCCCGGTGGCCGTCATGTCGTGAACCATCGGTTTGAGGAAGACATGTGTCTTTGGCCGAGCGCGCGCCCCCACGCTCGTTACCACCGAATGCTGCGGCTAGTCGTGCGCCAATGACCCCGTTCTCGACTTTGTCTTCACCACCGGCGAAGCCCAGGCTTGGACCAGTGACGCGACTATCATCGTCACGCCCGGCGAATTTCCCGACGACGCCACCCGCATTGACCTTACCCTCGGCCCCAACTTCTTCCGGGACTCCGGGGCAGCCTGGCTGGGCGTCAATCTCGAAGGCATGAAATACGACGGTTGGCCCATCGCGACCTTCATCGAGAACGAACTCCGCGACGCCAAGTTGCTCTCCGTTGCTTCGACACTCAAGCGTACCGCCGACATCCGGGTCGCCTTCTACCGCGATGCGTGGCGATTCCAGTCCCGACAAACACCATCGCGGCTGTGCGAAGCAGCCCTGTCAGGGTGTGTCGATGCGCCCAATCTGCGTTATCCGCGTTCTATTCGTTCTTTGTGCCCCCTCTGTGCTACTCTGTGGTGAATCTGACTTCTTTGGTAAACTGGTGGAAACACAGGACGTGTTTGCAGCGTCGTGCTAGTGCGCGCGCGAACTTGGTTGCCTCTGCGACCCAGCCGGCGCGCCGGTCTGCTTTCACAGTTCACAGCACAAGGATGAGAAGACTATGCCTAGAGTGATGTCCCGCCTGATGTGGCTTATCGCCGCTGTGCTCCTGCTCGTAGCGGGCGTGACCGGCTGCGGCGCACGGCAGGCTGCCGCGCCTGCCTCCGACTCCGCGACCATGCAAGGGGCCCCCATGCAGCCCTCCATGCCGGACGAGGCAGCGTATCCCGCCGAGGCGCCGGCCGCGGGGGGCGAGTATATCGCCAACACCGCGCCCGCGGCGGATGTGGCGCGCAAGGTGATCGCCAACGCGCGCATCGAGCTGATCGTAGCCGATACGGCGGAGACGGTGCGCGGCATCCAGACGATGATGGACGAACTGGGCGGCTTTGTGGCGAACGCCAATTTGTACAAGGGCTATTACAGCGGGGCGGAGCTGCTGCAGGGCACGCTGACCTTGCGCGTGCCCGCTGAGTCGCTGGAAACGGCGCTGGCGCAGTTGCAGGCGATGGCGCTGGACACAAATTCTCGCTCCATCGAGCGCCAGGATGTGACCGACCAATACACCGACATCGAGGCGCAGCTGCGCAATTTGGAGGCGACGGAGAACGAACTGCGCGAACTGCTGGCGGAGGTGCGCGCTCGACCCAACGCCACGGCGGAAGATATCCTGTCCGTCCACCGCAGCCTCAGCGAGGTGCGCGGGCAGATCGAGCAGCTGCAAGGGCGCAAGAACATGAT
>JBBSBO010000232.1:0-5218 GCA_038251215.1 Caldilineales bacterium | reverse complement strand
GGCCTGCGCGTGGATGCCGTGGCGTCGATGCTCTACCTGGACTACAGCCGCGAAGGCGGCGAGTGGATCCCCAACAAGTACGGCGGCCGCGAGAACCTGGAAGCTATCGACTTTATCCGCCGCTTCAACGAGATCGCCCACGGCGAGGTCCCCGGCGTGCTCACCGTGGCGGAGGAGAGCACCTCTTGGCCCATGGTCACGCACCCCACCTACATGGGCGGCCTCGGCTTTGACCTGAAGTGGAACATGGGCTGGATGCACGATATGCTCAGCTACATGGAGAAGGATCCCATCTTCCGCCGCTATCACCAGAACCAGATCACCTTCAGCATGATCTATGCCTTCACCGAGAACTTCGTGCTGCCCTTCAGCCACGACGAGGTTGTCCACCTCAAGCGCTCGATGCTGGACAAGATGCCGGGCGACGTGTGGCGCAAATTCGCCAACCTGCGCGCGCTCTACGGGTATATGGGCGCGCACCCGGGCAAGAAGCTGCTCTTTATGGGCGACGAGTTCGGCCAATGGCGCGAGTGGAACGAGGACGTGAGCCTGGACTGGCACCTGCTCGAGACGGCGGAACATCGCCAACTGCAGGACTTTGTGCGCGCGATCAACACGCTCTATGCCCAGGAGCCTGCGCTGCACGAGGTGGACAGCAGTTGGGAAGGCTTCGAGTGGATCGACTTCAGCGACGCCGACCAGTCGGTGATCAGCTTTATCCGCCGCGCGACCAATCGCAGCGATCAGATCGTGGTCGTGTGCAACTTTACGCCCGAGCCGCGGCTGGGCTATCGCGTCGGCCTGCCCATGGACGGTTTTTATCGCGAACTGCTCAACAGCGACGCGCCGATCTACGGCGGCAGCGGCGTGGGCAACCCGAACGGCATCACGGCTGAATCCATGCCTTGGCAGAATTGCCGTTCGTCGGCCCTGGTCAACCTGCCGCCGCTTGGCGTGATTTTCCTAAAACGACAATAAGCTGGGGCTTCTCAAGCCTGGAGCATTATTCTGAGCATGATCCTGGAGTACGCTGATGCAGGCAGACACGCTCACCCTGCGCGGCGGCGCCTTGCCGGCGGAGTTCCTGTCCGGCGCAGCGCCGCTCGCGCCGCAACCTGACCTCCTGCAAACTGACCTCGTCGCGCCCGGCTTTGTGCGCGGCGAGGTCGTCATCCGCCGCGGGCGTATTGCCATGGTCGCGCGCGCGGTCGAGGCGGGAGCCGGGCCTGCGCTCGACGTGACCGGGGGCTACATCCTGCCCGGCCTCGTGGACGTACACGTCCACGGCGCGGTGGGGCGCGACACGATGGACGCCGACCCGCGTGCGCTGGAGGAGATGGCGCGCTTCTTCGCGCAGCACGGCGTCACCGGCTTCCTTGCCACCACGATGACCGCCGGGCGTCGCGCCACCCTGGAGGCGGTGCGCGGCGTGGCGGCGTGCAACCCTCGCCCGCGCGGCGGGGCCAAGATCCTGGGCATACATCTGGAAGGACCCTACCTCAGCCCCGAATTTCCCGGCGCGCAGCCGGCCGCGGACATTCGCCCCGCCGACCTGGCGGAGTTCGCCGCGCTGGTCGCAGCCGGACCGGTGCGTATGATCACCCTCGCCCCGGAGCAGCCGGGCGCGTATGCGTTGATCGACGAGGCTTGTCGCCGCGGGGTCACGGTCGTGGCGGGCCATACCAGCGCCACCTATGCGCAGTTGGAAGAGGCGGCGGACCGCGGACTGCGCCAGGCTACGCACACCTACAACGCCATGACCGGCCTGCACCACCGCCACCCGGGGGCGGTGGGCGCGGTGCTGGCGGACGACCGCATCGACGCGCAGTTGATCGCGGACAACGTACACGTCCACCCCGCAGCGATGAAGGTGCTGGCGCGCTGCAAAGGCGCGGCGCGCACCGTGCTCATCACAGACGCCATGCGCGCCACGGGCCTGCCGCCCGGCCAATATGAGCTGGGCGGGCAGCCGGTCTTTGTGGCGGACGGCGAGTGTCACCTGGCAGACGGCACGCTGGCGGGCAGCATCCTCACCCTGGAGCGCGGGCTGGCGAACTTTATAGCCGCGGCCGGCCTCAGCCTGGCGCAGGCTTGGCCCGCGGCGGGGCGCACGCCGGCCGCGTCGATTGGCCTGGGCGACGAGATGGGGCGCATTGCCGAAGGCTACTGCGCCGACCTGACCGTGGTCGACGCGAGCGGCGAGATCATCGCCACCGTGGTCGACGGCACGGTGGCATATCTGCGCGAGGCGGCGCGGTGGGCGGATACAGGATAATTGAAGTCCGCTGACAATCTGAATAGACAAGCAGAAACTCACCGCGCAGGTGAGTTTCTGCTTGCTGCCGATTGAAAGAGACGCCTGTCGTGCTAGGCTTTCTTGCCTGCGATGTTCACCATCCAGGGAATGCCGAACTTGTCGACGAGCGCGCCAAACGTATCGCCCCACGGCGCTGCTGCAAGCGGCATCGTGATCGTGCCGCCGGCTGCCAGCTTGTCCCAATAGCCGCGCAATTCGGCTTCGTTGTCGCCGCTGAGGGATACGCTGAAGTTTGTGCCGGCAATGAAGTCCATGCTGTTCGGCGTGTCGGCTGCCATCAACGTTAGGCCGTTCTCGGATTCGAACATGCCGTGCATGATCTTGTCGTCTTCGCTGGGGTCCGGCGATGCGTGATACTCTTTGAAGGTCGATATCCTCAGTTCGCCGCCAAAGACGCTGTGATAGAACTCCAGCGCGGCGCGCGCGTTGTCCCGAAAGTTGAGATAGGGGTTTAGCAGGGTTGGCATACGGGTCTCTCCTCCATGAATGGGCACATCTGCACGGATAAGCCTAAGTCTGGAGGCGATTTTAGAACAAATGTTCCGTTTTGTCAATCCCCAATTTTCGCCAATTCTGCGGCTTGGCTCATTTTACGGGAAGGTTAAGCATGTACGCCGGTCACGATCACGCGCTTGGCGCCCGCGGTGAGCAGGGCCGCGGTCATGGGTTCTGCCGAGTCGTCCTCCACCAGCGCGATGATGTTGCCGCCGCCGCCCGCGCCGCTGAGCTTGGCCCCCGCCGCGCCGGCGTTCCGGGCCGCCGCGATCAGCCGCTCCAGCGCGGGCGCGCTGACGTCGATCTCTTCTAGGAGCGCCTGATTGCGGTCGAAGAGCGCGCCCAGCTCGTGCGGCGCGCCCGTCTCGATCGCGCGCCGTGCGGCGTGGACGATGGCGGCGATGGCGTCGAAGCAGGCTTCGTAGCGCTGCGGCTGCGCGGCGCGGGCGGCGCGCACTTTGTCCACCATGGCGCGCGTGGGGCCGGCGATGCCGCTGTCGGCGATGGCGATGCGGAAAGGCGCGGCTGTGCTAAAGACCTCGGGCGCCGCGCCGCGCACAAACCACACCGGCTTGCCATAGGCGACCACCGTGTTGTCGATGCCGCTGGGCGTGCCGTGGTAGATCTCCTCGCCGGCATAGACCAGCTCGCTGACCAGCTCCGGCGCAGGTTCTATGCCCGCGTGCAAGAAGATCGCGCGCACCAGCGCCGCGCTGAGGGATGCGCCGCTGCCCAGCCCGCCGGCGATGGGCAGCTCACTGCTCAAGTCAATGCGCCAGTCGGGGTCGGCGTCGAGGCCGGCATGGCGCAGCGCCATGCGAGCGGTCAACGCCAGCGGCTCATCCGGCGACGCCTCCGCCAGCCACATCGCGCGCCCCAGATCGCGCGCATAAATCACGCAGCCCGCGCCCGCCGGCCGCGCGTAGATGGCCGCCGTCGCCATCGCCTCCCACACGGGCAGCGCGATGGCGGGGCGCCCGTAGACGACGGCGTGCTCGCCTACGAGGATGAACTTGCCGGGGGCTTGGGCGCGGATCAAGGGCGGCTCGCCGCGAGGTCTGTCGTCTGTTCGGCTAAGGCGGCGACCAGCGCCTCGACCACGGTTTGATTCTCGGCCTCGGTGTTGTAGAAATAGGGGCTAAGCCGCACCGCGCCCGGGCGATAGTCGATGATGATGTTGCGCGCCTTGAGCGCGTTGACCGTCTGCGCCGGCTGCGGCACGGGCAGCATAACGATGCCGGCGTGACGCTGCATCTCCTGCGGCAGGCGCGGTTCTAGCCCGGCCTGGCGCAGGCGGGCGACCAGGTCGGCGGTCAACTCCTGCGTGCGGGCGCGCACGGCGGCAGGGCCGATCTCTTCGATGATGCTCATGCCCGCGTTGGCGGCGTAGACCGCGGCCATGGCGGGTGTGCCCGGCTCGAAGCGCCGCGCATCTTCGGCCCGCTCAAAGCGCGCGGGGTTGAACTTGAACATGTCCTTGGCCGCGAACCAGCCGGTCGTGGTCGGCTCCAGCCGGTCGATCAGCTCCTCGCGCACGTACATAAAGACCACGCCCGGGCCGCCCAGCAGCCACTTCAGCCCGCCGCTGAGGTAGATGTCTACGTCCGCGGCCTTCACGTCCACGGGGATTTGACCGGCGGCCTGATAACCGTCGATCAGGCAGAGTGCGCCGTCGTTGTGCGCCAGCTCGGCGATGGCGCCGATGTCCTGCACCCAACCGCTGGTGAAGAAGACGTGCGTGGTGGCGACCAGCGCCGTGTGCGCGCTGATGGCCGGGGCGTAGGCGTCTACGTCCACCTGCACGCGGTCGGCGGCGGGCAGCGTGCGCACCTTCGCCCCCTCGCGGCCGCGCGCCATCCACTGGTAGGGCAGCGTGGGGAAGTCCATCTCCGTAACGACGACCTCGGGCCGCTCGGCGTAGTCCAGGCTGCTCGCCACCACGCTGAGCGCCACGCTGACGCTGGGCAGGATGGCGATCTCGTGCGGCTGCGCGTGGATCAGGCGGGCGAAGCGCGCGCGGGCGTCGGCCATTTCGCCCAGCCACAGCTCATACCAGGCGCTCGCCCCGTAGCGCTGCCATTGCTCCATGTAGCGCTGCATCGCTGCCATACTGCGCCGGCTCAGCTGGCCCAGCGAGCAGGTGTTGAGATACGTACTCTGTTGCAGGCCGGGGAACTCGTCGCGCCAGGCCGCGGTCAGTGGATTCATCGCACCTTCGCTCATTCTTCCAGCGCCGCACGCAGCGCAGCCGGCGCGTCGGTGATGATCACGTCCACGCCCAGGTCGCGCAGCCGGCGCGCTTCTGCGTCGTCGTTGACGGTCCACGTGTTAACGGCTTTGCCCAGCGACTTGGCCCAGGCCATATAGTCGGCGTCGACCACCGCGGGGTAGGGGTGCAGGGCTTCC
>JBBSBO010000231.1:0-5222 GCA_038251215.1 Caldilineales bacterium | reverse complement strand
CTTCCGGGGCCTGCGCGATGCCCTGTTTGGCGACGTCATGCGCGGGCACGTGCGCGATCGTCTTGCCTTCCAACGTGATGTCGCCCAGGCGCGGGGCCAGCAGCCCGCTGATCGTGTTGAGCGTGGTGGTTTTGCCCGCGCCGTTGGAGCCGATCAGCGTGACGATTTCGCCCTGCTCCACGCGCAGCGAGATGCCTTTGAGCGCATGGATTTGGCCGTAGTAGGTGTGTACGTTGTCTAGAACGAGCATGGCAATGGGCGCTCCGCATCCGTAAGGGAATGGCGTTGGCAATGGTTCAGGCCGGCAATTCAGGCCGCCGAGGCAAGTGAACCGGCAGACTAGGCAGGGGCGGGATCGGCGTTCGCCTGTTCTTCCTGTGCGCCGGGGCCAAGATAGGCCTCGACCACGCGCGGGTCGGCGCGCACCTCGGCGGGCGTGCCTTCGGAGATTTTCTCGCCGTAGTCGAGGACGGAGACGCGGTCAGACACATTCATGACCACGCGCATGTCGTGCTCGATGAGCAGCACGGTGATTTCGAGTTCGTCGCGCAGGCGGCGCACGAGCGCCATCATAGCCTCGGTTTCGCGCGGGTTCATGCCCGCGGCCGGCTCGTCCAAGAGCAGCAGCTTGGGGTTGCTGCCCAGGGCGCGGGCGATCTCGAGCAGGCGCTGGTCGCCGTAGGCCATGTTCTTGGCGACGGTATCCTCTTCGCCGGCCAAGCCGACAAAGTCCAGCAACTCGACGGCGCGTTCGGCGGCCTGTTTTTCTTCCGTCAGGGTGCGGCGCGTGCGCAGCAGAGCGCCTAGCACGCTGCTGTGCATGCGCGTGTGTTGTCCGACGAGGACGTTCTCGAGCGCGGTCATCGTGTTGAAGAGGCGAATGTTCTGGTAGGTGCGCGCAATGCCCAGGCTGGTGATTTGGTCGGGCCGCCGGCCGATCAAGGACGTGCCGTCGAAGAGGATGACGCCCATTTCGGGCTTGTAGAGGCCGGTCAGGCAGTTGAAGAAAGTGGTTTTGCCCGCGCCGTTCGGCCCGATCAGGCTGGCGATCATCTGCTTCTCGATCTCCAGGTCCACGCGGTTGACTGCGGTGAGGCCGCCGAAGACCTTGGTTACTTGTCGCGCGGCGAGAAGGGTCATGGTCAGCTGCTCCGTTCGTCCAGCGTGATCGTCGGCGCGACGCGATCGTCCGAAGTGGTGAACAGGTCTTCGGGCGGGGCGTCGTCGGGGTGGAGCTGTCGCTTGCGTCGCTCCGCCGGCATGATGCCTTCCGGCCGCACGATCATCATGATCACGAGCAGCGCGGCAAAGGCGACGATGCGATATTCGTTGATGCCGCGCAGCACTTCGGGCAGGCCCTTCAGTGCCAGCGCGCCCAGAATCACGCCCGGAATGCTGCCCAGCCCGCCGACGATGATGATGGAGAGGGCGTCGATGGAGACGAAGAGCGTGAAGTTGTCGGGGAAGATATTCACCTGGCGCGCGGCGTAGATCTGCCCGGCCAGGCCGGCGAAGGTGGCGCCGATGGCGAAGGCGAACAGCTTGGTGCGCACCAGGTTGATGCCTGTGGCCTGCGCCACATCCTCGTCGTCGCGCATGGCCGTCCAGGCGCGGCCCAGGCGCGAGTCATTGAGGCGATAGGCCGCAAAGGCGACGAACGCTGTGCCGAAGAGCGCCAGCAAGAAGATGTAGCGTGGCGTGCCCAGCGAGAATTCGCCGATAGTGGGCGGCACAATGTTAAGCAGGCCGCGCGGGCCGTTGGTCAACGGGGCGAGATTGAGCATGAAGAGGCGGATGATTTCGCCGAAGCCGAGCGTGACGATCGCCAGGTAGTCGCCGCGCATGCGCAGCACGGGGATGCCCAGCATCACGCCGCTGAGGCCGGCGATCGCCATGGTCAGCGGCATCGCCAGCCAGAAGCTGAGCAGCGGCGTGCTGGGGTCGATGCCGAGGTTGGTCAATTGCTGAATCATAAAGGGCGACGACATGGGCGCCGAGATAAGCGCGTAGACATAGGCGCCGATGGCAAAGAAGGCGACGTAGCCCAAGTCGAGCAGGCCGGCATAGCCCACCACGATGTTGAGGCCCAGGCCCATCATGGCGAAGATGAAGACAAGGCCCAGGACCGAGTTTTGGAACTGGTCGAGTATGAAGGGCATGGAGAGGGCGCCGGCTGCCAGCAGAACGCCGATGACCGTGCGCTCCACGCGTCCGGTCGCCTGGCGCAGCGCGAAGAGGCCGCTGCCGAAGGTGATCATAGCCAGGAGCAGGCGAATCGTGCCGGCATTATTGCCGCCAATCGTCACGTTGGGGCTGCCCATCCACACGACCAGCGCCATCAACATAAAGGGCAGGGCGATCACGATCCACTTCGTGCCGGGGATGTGCAGGTCGCGCAGCGTGCCCGCGCTTTGGCTGCGGTTAAGGAGGACGAGCAGCGCGCCCGCCAGCCCCGCCAACGCCAACATGCCCACTTGCAGCAGCGCGCTGGTCCAGGCGATTTCGCCATTGGCGACGGCTCCCGGGCTGACGCCGTGCAAGGCCGCGATGTTTTGCGGCACGATCTGGTCAAAGACGGGCTGGATGCGCACGCCGTCCATCATCAAAGAGGTGAAGAGCCACACGAGGCCCGCGGTCAACACGCCGGCGACGACGCCCGCCACGAGGGCGTGGGCGATGATCCGGCTGGGCGGGCGCTGCGCGGGATAGCCCTTCATGGGGTTGCGCAGCATGGCGAAGATAAAGAGTGCCATCAGCGCCGAAAGCACAGGAAAAGCCGCCGCGCCGATGCGCGTGGGAACCCCGATCAGGATCAGGTAGGTGAGGATGGCAAAAGCAATCAGCCCGATGGTGACGCCGCGGCGGAGAGGTTCTCGGTCGGCCATGTCTATGCCTTCTTCCCGCTGAGGACTTCGCCGAAGAGACCGGTCGGCCTGAAGATGAGGATCAGCACGAGGACGCTAAACGCAATGATGTCTTTGTATTCGGTGGGGATGCCCAACGCGCTCGGCCCCAGGGATTCGATCAGCCCCAGGATCAGCGAGCCGAACATGGCGCCGGGAATGTTGCCGATGCCGCCCAGCACGGCGGCCGTAAAGGCTTTGATGCCGGGGATGAAGCCGCTGTTGAACTTAACGATGGTGTTGTGAAAGCCCAGCATCACGCCGCCCGCGCCCGCCAGCGCCGACCCCAGGATAAAGGTAAAGACGATGACCTGGTCGACATTGACGCCCATCAGGGCCGAGGTGTCTTTGTCTTCCGCCACGGCGCGCATGGCGCGACCGAGCTTGGTGCGCTGGATGATCTGGTAGAGCGCCAGCATCAGGATGATGGAGGTGACAAAAATAATGAGTCCGGTGTACGAGACGAAGACCTGTCCCACGCGAAAGCCGCCTTCCAGCAAGGCGGGCTTGCGATAGACATGCGGGCTGACGCCGAAGATCAGCAGCACAGAGTATTGGATGAAGAGCGAGGCGCCGATGGCGCTGATCAGCGGGACGAGGCGCGGGGCCTTGCGCAGGGGGCGGTAGGCCAGGCGCTCGAGCGTGACGCCCGTGATCACCGAGGTCGCCATGCCGATGATCAAGATCAGGATGAGGCCGAAGACGACCAAAGCGGCGGAGCCGTCCATCCAACCGATAGAAGTGAAGACTTGTAAAGCGAAGAAACCGGCAATGCCGCCCAGCATCATGATTTCGCCGTGGGCAAAGTTGATCATGAAGAGGATGCCGTAGACGAGCGTGTAGCCCAGCGCCACGAGGGCATAGACGCCGCCCAGCACGAGGCCGTTGAGCGCCTGCGATATCCAGAACGATGCTGGGTAGCCTTCGGCGATGCCGACGGTGACGACGCGCCACCCAATCAGCGCCAGGAGCAGAATGCCCAGGCCCCACTTGAACAGGCTTGGCGAGCGGACTTTGCGGGTTGGAATGCTGTCAAGACGGGCGATTTTGGATGTCATGGGCCGTGGTCTCGGTGATGTTTCCCGTGTGGCTCAGGGTTCCAAACAGGAGAGTTGAATGGCGCTGTGTGGGATGCCCAGTGTCGGTTGTCCAGTGTGGGCGGCCCAGCGTGGGGCGCGCTGTGTTGACTGCGAGGCGAGGGAAGAATGGAGCAAGAGCGATCCCCTTGCTCCATTCATAACGCTCTAGGCGGTCGGCTTGCTAGGCTGCCGGCCGGCGCTTAGTCCAGACCGTAGCCGGAGACCTGCTCGAAGGCGCCGTCTTTGACCTGGAAGATCTGGATGCCGCCGGCGCCGCAGTCGCCGACTTCGTTGCAGGTTACTTCGCCGGTCAGGCCTTGCAGGCCGGACGTGGCGCGGATGGCCTTGATCAGCTCCTCGCGATCGATGACGAGGTTGCCGTCGCCGTCGACCAGGGCCACCTTTTTGATGGCTTCGCTGATCATCAGGATGGTGTCGTAGGACTGGAAGTGGAACGGACCCAGCTCGTCGGGTTGCATACCGAACTGCTCGACATACTTCGCCACGAACTCCTGGTTGCGCTCGGATTCCGCGGTGCCGGAGAAGGAGGAAGCGAAGGTGCCTTCCGCCGCGTTGCCGGCGGCATCCAAGTACTGCTGCATGTAAATGCCGTCGTCGCTCATGAAGTAGGCTGTTTCCAGGCCGGCGGATTCCTTCATCTGTGTGGCGATTAGACCGGCCTCGGTGGCATAGCCGCCGAAGAAGATAATTTCCGGCTGGTTGGCGCCGACTTTAGCCAGCGCAGCGCGGAAGTCGGTGTCGCCCACCTGGACGCCCTCAAACGAGGTGACTTCACCGCCGCCGGCCACAAAGGCGGCCTGGAAGGTCTCGGCGAGGCCCTTGCCATAATCGCTGTTGTCGTGCATCACGGCCGCTTTGGTCAGTCCCAGATCTTCCAGCGCGTAGGTGGCGTCTATCTGGCCCTGCAGAGCATCGCTCAGGGCGACGCGGTTGCAGATGTCACAGTCGGGCGAGGTCACGTCCGGGTTGGTGGCGCTGGGCGAAACAAAGGGAATGCGCGCTTCTTTGAGGATCGGAATCAGGCCGAAGGTTTCGCCGGAGCACATGCCGCCGGAGACTGCCACGATCGTGCCGTCTGCCGCGAACTTGTTGGCGACAACCGTGCCCTGGTCGCCGGAGCAAGCGCCGTCTTCGGCCACGAGTTCGAGCATGAAGCCCTGAATGCCGCCGGCGTCGTTGATGTCTTGGATGGCGATCATGACGGACTGCATTTCATCCT
>JBBSBO010000230.1:0-5235 GCA_038251215.1 Caldilineales bacterium | reverse complement strand
GAGACCGCTTCCAAAGTCGGTATCAAGAACAAACGCCTTCGCGCTGGATGGGATAACTCCTACCTGCTTGCCGTGCTCAACACCCTGCTCGCATAAGACGCGATTGCCCTAGCCCGCAGCCCGCCGAAGGCCGCATAGCGCCGCTCGCCGACCTCCGCCTCCGTCGTCAACACCACCCCGCCCAGGTGGTCTGCATGCACATAGCTTACGGCGCCGGCGTTCACGCGTGTGGCTACAAGCCACTCGCCTAAATAGTAGAAGCGCCGCGTCGCCCCGCCCGCCTGCGTCTCCTGACAGCAGCTGGGCGTGTGCCACATCACGCTCCCCGCCGTCTTCTGCACGCGCACCCCGGCCTCGTCGTAGGGATACGTCTCCACGGCGCCGCCCGTCGTCACGCGCTGCAGCCGCTCTTCCACGTCCCACGCCAGCGTCTGCCCCCGTCAAGCCCTGGTTGCGCCGTCATGCCGCCGTTGGCGTCGTACACATAGCGCAGCGCCCCGCCTTGTGCGTCACGCATGGCGGCGGGCGCTGTTGCCGCGGGCGTAGGCCGTCCCCGTAAAGCTCGCCAGCCCACCGTTCGTCTGCCGACCGTAGCTTGCCATTTCTAGTGCCGGAAGTGTCGCGTCCCCGTATACGCCATCACCAGGCCGAGTTCGTCCACCGCTGCGATCACTTCGTCATCGCGCACGGAGCCGCCCGGCTGCACCAGCGCCTCGATGCCGTGCTTGGCCGCCGCCACAATGCCGTCGGCGAAGGGGAAGAAGGCGTCGGACGCCATCACCGCGCCGCGCGCACGGTCGCCTGCCTTGTGGCCCGCCAGCATCACGGAATCGACGCGGCTCATCTGCCCGGCGCCGACGCCCACCGTCGCCCGGTCCTTGACAAAGACAATGGCGTTGCTCTTCACATGACGCGCCACGCGCCAGGCGAAGGCCAGGTCCGCCAACTGCTCCGCCGAAGGCTGCCGGCGGCTGACGATGCGCCAGTTGTCCGGGTCCATATCCTCCTGGCTGCGATCTAGCTCCTGCACCAGCACGCCGCCGTCGATACTGCGCAGGCTTATCGGCCGCGACGGCACGCCCGCCGGCCCCACCACGCGCAGGTTCTTCTTCTTGATCAAGATGTCCAGCGCGTCGTCGTCATACGCGGGTGCGGCGATCACCTCCACAAAGAGAGCGGACATCAGCCGCGCCGCCGCCGCGTCCAGCGGGCGATTGACCGAGATGATGCTGCCGAAGGCGCTGTCGGGGTCGCTCGCCAGCGCTTTCTCATAGGCTTCGGCCAAGCTCGCGGCGCTCGCCAGCCCGCACGGGTTGCCGTGCTTGATGATCGCCACCGTGGGGTCGGCAAAATCCTGGGCAGACTGCCAGCTGCCGTCCAGATCGAGCCAGTTGTTGTAGCTCATCTCCTTGCCGTGCAACACCACGAAGGGCGCGTCCTGCCCGGCATAGGCGTAGAGCGCGCCCTGCTGATGCGGGTTCTCGCCATAGCGATTGAGCTGCACGCGCACCAGGTCCACGCGCAGTTGTTCCGGCAGCAGCGTCGATTCTTCCTCGCCCACCTGGCCCGTGAGATAGGCCGCGATGGCCGAGTCATAGTCGGCGGTGTGGCGGAAGGCCTTCAGCGCCAGTTGCTTACGTTCCATCGTGCTCGTCCCGCCCTGGGCGAAGGCGGCAGCCACGCGCTCATAGTCCGCCGGGTCGCACACCACTGTCACCGATTCGTGATTCTTAGCCGCCGCGCGCAGCAGCGCCACGCCGCCGATGTCGATCTCCTCGACCGCCGTCGCCAGGGTCACATTGGGCTGCGCCACCGTCGCCTGGAAGGGGTAAAGGTTGACCACGACCAGGTCGATGGGGCTGATGCCATGCTCGGCGAGTTCATCCTGGTGCAGCGGGGTGCGCCGCGCCAGGATCGCGCCGTGGATGGCGGGGTGCAGGGTCTTGACGCGGCCGCCCAGGATCTCCGGGAAGCCCGTCACCTCCTCCACCGCCTGCACGGGAATGCCGGCGTCGCTGATCTTGCGCGCGGTGCCGCCGCTGGCGATCAGCTCGCCGCCGGCCGCGTGCAGCAGCTGGGCGAACTCCACCAAGCCGGATTTGTCGGACACGGAAAGCAACGCTCGAAAGGCGGGCATAGTTGGTTCCTTTCTTGTGGTTCTTGGATGAAGCGACCTGCTTGCAGCGTGTACTCTATACACGTCTGCGCCAATAAAAAAAGGCAGCCGAACGACCTGCGAGGTCCGGCTGCCCAGCCCAGGCGAGCGGCTGTCAGAATCAAGAGCTTGGCCTTTCTTCCCCGTGGTCAGTTCCACGTCGCGCAAACTAACGCGCACCCTCGCCAGTCGAAAGGTCTAGATTAGTTTGTCCGCTAGAGTATAGGCCCGCGGGCGCAGGCTGTCAACTCAAATCGTCGCCTGGGGCCATCAACGCTTCCAGGGACATATGACCCGCGCCCAGGCCGCCTTCACTCTGCACCCACTGCAGTTCGCGGCGCAGCATCGCGTAGAAATCCGGGAAGGTCTGGCGCAGAATCGGCGATTCCTGATACGACGCGGTCAAAGATTCCAGCGTGGCGGCATACAACTCGAGCGGATGGATCGAGGCCAGGCGGCGCATAAAGGCATTGTCATTCAGGCCCCAGGGCACGGTCACCCGCGCCCACAGCGCCTCTGTCCCCGAAGCCAACTGGTCGGCCATATCGTCGTGGAAGCCGTTGCTGAGGCCAAGAATCGGCGCAGGCGAGCGCAGCGTGTAGATCGTCACATCGGGCGCTTCCGCCACGTCGATGTTGCCGCCAAACGTGAAAAAGCCCAAGCGCTTGTTGACGCGGTCGGCAATCTCCACCTGCCCCGGAGAAAGGCGCGTGCGCGCGCCCAGGTCGCTCTCCATATACAGCGTCGTATGAGAGGGATAGCCCTGCCCCTCGCTGATCGAGAGGTGAATCGCCTCGGGGTCGTAATGTTGCTCGGTGGGGATGCGACGGATGGCGACCGCCAACTCCGAATAGCCCGGGCTGCGCGGATGGGGCCGGTCCAGGAGTTCAAAGCCTGAGTTTTCCATGCGGCGAATCAGTTCGACCGCTTCTGCACTGTTCATAGAAACCTGATTTCAACATGGTGCGCGCTCGCCGCAAGGCAGAGACGCAGCTTATTGACGATTCCGCCAAGTTCCGCAGGCGGCCCACGACGCCGGCATGTCGCGGCGCACAGCGCCATGGTCCCTGCTTATCCGACAATTATACTGCCTACCCCACAACTCAAGAAAGCGCGCATCGTATCCGATTGGGCATGGGCAAAGCATCCCACAAAGCGCAAGCCGGAAAGTGCGTACGGGCAATGTGACGAATTGCCGAATCCTGATCTACAATGGACAGGTTCCCGGCCGCGGCGCGCAGGCCCGTCCATCCTTCACCTGTGACGGCGGCAGGAGCGTGCAGCGCCGCTCTGGCACAGCCTTCGCGGGCTGCCGGGCGCCGGCATCCTGCGCAACACCCACATCAACAACCGGCACAAGGAGATCGCCCGATGAAACTCGAACACATCGCCATCAACGTGAACGAACCTGCGCAGTTGGCGCAATGGCTGGCTGAGAACCTGAACATGCGCATCGTCGTCGCCTCGGACGCGGCTCCGTACGCGCACTTTCTGGCTGACGAAGCCGGCAGCATGATCGAACTGTATCACAATACCGCCGCCCCGGTTGCGGACTACGCCGCCATGAGTCCCTTTAGCCTGCACTTCGCCTTTGCCAGCGAGCAGATCGAGGAAGACCGCCATCGCCTGATCGCAGCGGGCGCCACGCCCGTGGGCGAGATCACGACAACGCCCGTCGGCGATCAGCTGGCCTTCCTGCGCACACCCTGGCATGAGCCGCTGCAACTGGTGCAGCGCAACAAGCCGCTCCTCTAGGCCAGCACGCAAAGCACAGCCCAACGCGGCGCGCGAGGAGAACGCTATGATGAGACGCAAAGTCCTGGTCACGGGTGCAGCCGGTACGATTGCCGGCCTGCTGCTGCCCGCCTTGCAAGAACGTTACGACCTGACGCTGCTGGACGTACGCGCGCCGCAGGGCGACGGGCGGATCAGCGGCGTTCATGTCGTCGATTTGACCGACCGTCGCCGCGACGCCTACCGCGATCTATTCCGCGGCTGTGACGCCGTCGTCCATCTTGGCTTTGCCCACGCCGCTGACGGCGCCGACGTCGACGCCCGCTTCGCCGTCGAAATGGCGAATGTGCAGATGGCATACAATGTCTATCAGGTCGCGTTGGAAGAGAATGTGCGGCGCGTAGTAGTTGCTAGTTCGAACCACGCCGCCGACTATTACGAAGACCTCATCCTCGACCACGCGCTAGATTACTTGATGCCGGAGCTGCGCCCGCTGTCCGACAACTTCTACGGCTGGGCCAAAGAATCTTATGAGCATCTGGGCTTTGTCTTCGCCACCGGCATCGCGACCTCGGCAGCGGCCTACGCAAGCCCCGGAACGATTATCCCCCACGCGCCGCAAGCCGGCGATGGAGGTCTGCGGCGGCTGGAAAATGTTCAGATTCGCATCGGCGGGCCGCGCGAGACGGATGTCGCTGAGTGCCCGCTGGGCGATCTGCGCCGTCTGCGCCGGGCGCTCGCCGTCTACATCAGCCAACGCGACCTCGCGCAACTCTTCATTCGGAGCATCGAAACGGAGGACATCCGCGACGAGCGGGGCGTGCCCTTCCAGGTTTTCTACGGCATCAGCGGCAACTCGCACGCCTACTGGCCCATCGCCCACGCGCGCCGGGTGATCGGCTATGCACCGCAGGATAACAGCGAAACCCGCTTCGCCCCGCTGCTCGCGCAGCATCTCGCAGCCGCACAGAACACGCCCTTCGCCACGTAACCACAACCCTCGACATGCTACCGGCCCCGCCGAAGGAAGATCCGATGCCTGACTCGCCCCAAGCTCACCCAGAACCCTTGTCTATGCTCGGCGCCTATGGCGGCTGGGCCGCTTCGCTCACGCCCGACAGCCCAGGCAGCTACTCGCTGCGCCGTGACGACATCGATGCCGTCGACGCTGCCGGCCTTGACGCCTGGCGCGCGCGAGCACGGGCGCATTTGCTCGAGCGCCTCGCCCAGCCGGATACCGGCGGCGCGCCGCAAGTAACCGTGCGCGCCCAGTACGCCTATGACGGCTTGCACATCGAGGAATTAAGCTGGCAACTACCCTACGGCCCGCCCACCGAAGCCATCTT
>JBBSBO010000229.1:0-5237 GCA_038251215.1 Caldilineales bacterium | reverse complement strand
GACCTGCGCGCCTACGCCGCCGAGTTCAGCCACGTGCGCTGCGCCGACGTCAACGCCGCGCCCGCCGAACCGGCAAGCGCAGATTACATGCCCGCTCAGGGAACCATCGCGATCGGCCCCTATGCGGTATTGATCCTGTCACAGGGGTAAAAAAGCAAACTGTTGCTTCTTCCGCGTCTTTGCGGTTTGTTGTTTGTTTACGCCACAGCCTGCACCCCATGGCGGCGGTGGCGGTAGATGAGTACGGCGAGGGACGCGATCACGGCGAGCGCCGAGAGCACATGCACCACGTTGAAGGGTGTGCCGGGGAAGAACCACGAGTCCGTGCGCACGAACTCGATGATGAAGCGCCCGGTGGGATACCAGATCAGGTAGAGCAGGAAGAGGTCGCCGGGCAGGAGGCGCTTCTCAAAGCGGCGCGAGATCCAGAAGAGCAGCCCGAAGCCGATGAAGTTCCACAGCGATTCGTAGAGGAAGAGCGGGTGGAAGCGCACGCTTTCGGGGTAGAGCGTTAGGTCGTTGTAGGGGGCGATGCGGTGCTGCGGGTCGATGCGCAGGCCCCAGGGCAGCGTGGTCGGCGGGCCGTAGAGTTCCTGGTTGATGAAGTTGGCGATGCGCCCGATGGCTTGCCCCAGCGGCGCAGCCAGGCCGACCGCGTCCAGGTAGATCAGCGTGGGCAGCTTGCGCCAGCGCGCAAAGATCACCAGCGCGATGCCGCCGAAGATAAAGGCCCCGAAGATGTGGATGCCGCCCGTCCAGATCTGTAGGATCGTCCACGGGTTCGCCAGGAAATGGCCCAGTCCTTCGGGCGTGCGCGGCGACTGGATGAAGACGTAATACAGGCGGGCGCCGATCAGCGCGGGGATCAGCACGAAGATCAGCATGTCCCACATGTTTTCGCCGTTCTCGCCCTTGCGTTCGAGGTAGCGGCTGCCGACGTAGGCCGCTGCCATCATGCCGCCGACGAGCAGCAGGCCATACCAACGCATGGTCAGCGGGCCGATTTGGAAGAGAATGGGGTCAACTGGCGGGTACATGGCGCCTCCCTGGGCGTGGCTCCTCATCCGTCACGGCGGATGCGGCAGGTGATTGGGCAGGTGGTTGGACGGCCCGCCGCGCACAAGGGTGCGCGCGGCGGGCCGGATGATCTAGTCGAGATAGCCCAGGGCGCGCAGGCGTTGGCTGAGCTGCGGGTCGGGCTGGCTCACGGCGCCGCCGATGGGGACGGCCTGCGCTTCGGCCTGGCGTTCGTAGTCGGCAAGGAACTCGCTCATTTCCGCCACTTTGGCGGGCATGGCCGCGGCCAAGTTGTGCGTCTCGGCGGGATCCTCGATGAAGTTGAACAGCTCGCGATAGTCGTCGCCGGTAACGATGAACTTGTAGGGCGTCTGCCACACGGCGCGGCGGCGCTGGTCACAGCGGTATTCGGCGACGAGCGCCGGCTTTTGGCGGCGGATGATCTTGAGCACGTTCTCGTCGGTGAGGGCCTCGGCATAGACGACGCCGCGGTCGGGGTCGGCGCGCTGGGCGAGCGAATAGGTCTCCTCGTAGGGGTCGGCGAGGCCGGCTGCGGCCAGCGCCGTGTGGAAGAGCCGTCGCGTGGAGACCGGCCCCTCTACGACGGAGCCGCGCGGCAGGTCGCCGTTGGGGTCGCGGATGATCAGGGGGACGTGGGTCAGCTCGTTGTAGAGCGAAATGCTGTGGCCCACGAAGTCCTTTTCGCCCAAGTGGTCGCCGTGGTCCGCCACGATGATCACGTGCGTGCGGTCGAGTACGCCGCCGCTGCGCAGGCGGGCGAAGAAGTCGCCGAGCTGCTCATCTTGCGTGGCGACTTCGGCGTTGTACATGCCGCTGATCAGCGCGCGGCGCTGCTCGTTGAGGTCATTGCCCATGGGCGTCAGCCAGCCCAGCACGTCGCTGTTGAAGCGCTGCAAATAGCGCTGCGCCGCTTTGTCGCCCAGAAAGTCGGGCGCAAAGCGTTCGATGTGCCGGCGATGGGGGTGGAAGGGCATGTGCGTGCCCATGACGTTGACGAAGGCGAAGACGGGCTGCTGCGCGTCGACGTTCTTGCGCTCCACGAGCAGGCGCGCGGCGTCGTTGAGCGATTTGGCCGTGTTGCCCTTAAAGCTCAGCGCCGTCTGCCACACGGGCACCATCAGCGGCGTGAAGGCGAACTCGAGCAGCGCGTCGGAGCGGGCGAACGAGTCTTGCAGGCGGTGCATCCACATGGACAGGTGGCGCTTGAAGAACTGGCGATAGCGCCCCATCAGGCGGGAATGCGCCCCGGCTTGGTTGGGCCGCGAGGTGAAGAGGCCGCTGTAGTTGAGAAAGCTGTCGAAGCCGCGGCGCAGGCCGTTGTCTACCACGCCCACCAGCGGGTTGTTGCAAAAGGCCGCCGTGTGATAGCCGCTCTGGCGCAGCCGCTCCGCCAGGGTGGGCAGCGCGGCGGGCACGCGCGCCGAGGACTTCTGCGTGCGATGTACGGCGGGATAGACGCCGGTGAACATGGAGGTATGCGACGGCACGGTCCACTGGGCGGTGGAGATGCCGTGTTCAAAGCGAGTCGCGTCCGCCGCCAGCGCGTCCAGGTTGGGCGAAATGTCTTGCGGAAAGCCGTAGGCGGAAAGGCGGTCTACGCGCTGGGTGTCGAGGACGAGAAACAGAATATCGGGACGAGCGGTCATGCCAAACTCCTTGTCGGCCGAACTCCTTGTCGGTCGAACCCTTTGCCGGCCGAATGCCAGGCGGGCGCATTGAGCGAGTGCTGCGCAAGGTGCTGTGTACGAATTTGCGCCAAGCCGCTACTACTATACTGCGCAGGGCGCAATCTAGGCAACCTGTCGGCGGGAAAGTTGCAAGAAAGGGGCGCGTGTTGCCAAGCGAGGCGGTCTGGCATACCATGAGGGGAAACATGGACCTGTGTTTCATCCACCCGCCACCCCAGGAGAACCCAGCATGAACGTGCTCATAGTCGGCGGCACCGGCCTGATCAGCACTGCCATCACGCGCAGCCTGCAAGCGCAGGGCGTGGCGGTGACGCACTACAACCGCGGGCAGGCCGTTTCGCAGCTGCAAGACGCGCCCGCCACGATTCTCGGCGACCGCAAGAACTTCGCCGCCTTCGAGGCGCAGATGGCCGCGGCCGGACCCTTCGACGCCGTGATCGACATGGTCTGCTTCACCGCCGAGGAGGCGGAGAGCGCGGTGCGCGCCTTCCGCGGGCGCACGCCACACCTGATCTTTTGCAGCACGGTCGATGTCTATGCCAAGGGCGTGAACCCGCTGCCCATCCGCGAGGACGCCGCGCGCAGCGCGCTGCCCTCCTTCCCCTACGCCTTCCAGAAAGTAAAGTGCGAGCAGATCTTCGAAGAGGCGGGGGGTCGCGGCGACTTTGAGCTGACGATCATTCGCCCCGCCTACACCTATGGCGAGGGTCGCGGCCTGCTGGACACGTTCCGCGGCGGCAAATATCCGCTGCATCGCCTGCGCACGGGCCGGCCGATTGTCGTGCATGGCGACGGCACGTCGCTGTGGGCGTGCTGTCACCGCGACGACGTGGGGCGCGCCTTCGCTGCGGCCGTGGGCAACCCGGCGGCGCGCGGCAAGGCCTATCATGTGGCGGGTGAGGAGTGGCTGAGCTGGAACCGCTACTTTGCCGAGGCGGCGCAGGCAATGGGCGCCCCCGCACCGCAGTTGGTGCATATTCCCACGGACACGCTCATGCAGGCGCTGCCCGTCGAGGCGGCGTGGTGTCAGGAGAACTTCCAGTACAACAACATCTTCGACAACAGTGCGGCGCGCGCCGACCTGGACTTCCGCTACACGATCCCCTGGCAAGAGGGCGTGCGGCGCATCACGGCCTGGCTGGACGAGCGCGGCCTGATCACGGGCGAGGACGAGCCGGCCTTCTACGCGCGCCTGCTGCAGGCTTGGCCGCGTGCCGAGGCGCGGCTGCGCGAGGAAATGTGAAAAACGCTTCGGAGACGTGGCAACGAGTGTTATAATCGAAACAAGAACGGCTGATCTTGCAATTCGGACGGTAGGGGGACGCGAACGATGATGCCTGAACAGATGCTGCGTGAATGGGCTGCCTTGCCTCCGCAGGCGCAGCAACAAGTTGCGGACTTTATCGCCTTTTTACGGTTGCGTTACGGGCCGTCTTCACAAGAACGCCCCAAGCTGGATCTTAAGGACGAGCCGTTTGTGGGCATGTGGCGTGATCGCGAGGAAATGCAGGACAGTAGCGCCTGGGTGCGCGCCCAGCGCACGTCGTGAGTGAAGTATCTTGAAGAAGTGAACTGCAAGCAGCATATAGGGTAGGGCGGAGATAGCTTCCGCCCTACCCTATATTTCACGTCCCCTACCAAATCGACGCCATCTGCCACACGCGCACGTCATCGAAGGCGGCTTTGCCGCCCTCGGCGACCAGCCGGATGCCTTGATCCGCAGGCTCCCCGTAATACACCTGCGTGATGGCCTGTTCCCCACCGTTGACGAAGACCTCCAACACGCTCTTGTCCAGGAAGATCTGTAACTCAATAGTAGGGCCGGCGGCGAGGGCGATAGTCGTTTCGCCCACGTGCAGATGCTCGCCGTCATAGTCGATGGCGATGCCGCGGCTGCCGTCGTCGGCGGCGCGCAACAGGAGGCCGGCGCGCGTCGCGCCCTGCAACGTGAGCTTCGCCTGGATCTCCAGCGCGTCGCCCTGGGCGGGCAGCGCCTGGGACGTGTCGTCTACTACCTGCGAGAGCGCGACGAGCTGCTGTGTGCGCAACTCTTGCAGCGCGGGCACAGGCTGTTGGCGCGGCAGTCCGTCTGCGCCGAGGGTCAACACGCGCGGCAAGGCTAGGCAGCCGCTCCAGCCCTGCTTCGCCTTGAAGCCGCGTACCCAGCCCAAGAGGATACAGTTGCCCTGCGCGTCATAGAGGATGTTGCTGGCATAGAAGCGTGGGTCGGTGGTGGCGGGCAAAGGCTCGCCGTGATGGTTATGGCTGCCCACGCCGTGGTCGAGTACGCCCGTGTGCTCTTCCGTGAAGGCGGGGCGGTCGGGGTCAAAGACGCCGACGGTGTATTCCACCGGCGCGTAGGGCGAGAGCAGCAGCACGAACTTGTCGCCCAGCGGGAAGAAGTTGGGGCATTCGCAGAAGCGCATCTCCGCGCGCGTGCGCGTGTAGATGGGGCCGCGGTAGCGCCAGTGGAGCAGCGTGTCGTCCTCAGCTTCAAACAGGATGACGTGG
>JBBSBO010000228.1:0-5242 GCA_038251215.1 Caldilineales bacterium | reverse complement strand
TCGACGATCGCCGAAAAGTTCGACACGGATGTCGCCACGCTGCGCAAGATCAACGTGCTGGAGGGCGACGCGCTCTATGTCGGTCAACCGCTCTACGTACCCTACGTCGAAGGCATGACCGCCACCGGCCTGCCCACGCCCACGCCTGGGCCTTTTTATTATACGATTCAGTCCGGCGACACCTTGGGCGGCATCGGCCTGCGCTTCGGCGTGAACCCCAACCGCATCATGGAAGTGAACAACATCCTTGACAGCAACAACCTCACCGTCGGCATGGAAATCCTCATCCCCGACTACCAGCCCGACGTCGCCGCCGTCGATCAGGGCAGTAGCGAGGCAGATAATGGCGCAGCCGTCGTCGGCGACGGGCAGTCCGTTCTGCATGTTGTGCAGTCAGGTCAGGGCTTGTTTGAAATCGCGGACCTCTACGGCGTCAGCGCCAATGACATTGCCCAGGCCAATGGCCTGACTGACAACGACCTGTTGCGCGTCGGCCAAGAGTTGATTATCCCCGGCGTGTCGTTGCGCGATGTGCGCGAGCTACAGGGCACGGTGCATGTCGTGCAGGCCGGCGAGAGCCTGATGGGCATCGCCCTTCGCTATGGCGTTACAGTGGACGAGATCCTCGAATTCAACGGCCTCACCGACCCCGACGCCATCTTCGAGGGCGAGGAACTCGTCATCCCAGGCAGTTAGTCCAGCCATCAGGTCGAGCCGGACCCGACCGCCGGCTCGATACGCACACATTCACCTCTAGTGATCGCGTAGAAAACCCGCCACGGCCTGCGATATGGCCGCCGCGCTGTCTGTCGCTCCCATATCGAACCAGCGCACGTCCGCCATGCGCCGGAACCATGTATACTGGTGGCGAACATAGCGGTGGGTTTCGGTCTTGATATGCGCGACCGCTTGGTCCAGGGTCATCTCCGCACGCAGATAGGCAGTGATCTCGCGGTAGCCCAGGCCGGACATTGCCGGCAGCGGCGCGTCATAGCCGGCGGCGAGCAGCTTCCGCGTCTCGTCCACCAGCCCCAGCCCGATCATCTCGTCCACGCGCCGGTCAATGCGCGCGTACAGGTCCGCACGCGGCCGGTCCAGCCCCAGCATCAACACATCGTAGGGCGGCGGCTCCGCCCCTTCCAATGCGACTTTGGACTGTCCTGTCGTGAGGAAAATCTCCAGCGCGCGCATCACACGCCGCGGGTTGCGTCCGTCGATCACTGCCGCGGTGGCGGGGTCGAGATCGCGCAGGCGCGCGAACAGCGCCTCACGGCCTTGCGTGTGCAGCATCTCTTCCAGTTCGGCGCGCAGGGCCGGGTTGGGCGGCGCCTCGGGGATGCGCAGCCCCTCGACCACGGCGCGTATGTACAGCACCGTCCCCCCTACGAGGAAGGGCGCGGCCCCGCGTTGATGGATGTCGTCGATGGCGGCATAGGCGAGGCGCTGGTACGCCGCCACCGTCAGCGGCGCATCCGGCGCGCAGAAGTCGATCACATGGTGGCGCACGCGGGCGCGGCCGGCAGGCTCCACCAGCGCCGTGCCGATCGCCATGCCGCGATAGATCTGCCGGCTGTCCGCCCCGACGATCTCGCCGCCGAAGCGCTCACACAGTTGCAGACTCAGCTCGGTTTTGCCCACCGCCGTCGGCCCCAGCAGCACAATCAGCGGGCGGCGTGCGCGGCGGGATATGCTTGCCTTACCGATTTCTTCGTTCAGAGCACTCACCTAGCTCAACCAGCCGTGACCGCGTGGCGGATATGTTCCAGCGACTCAATGGCGCCGGCGCGGTCAATTTGAATGGCGACGACATCGATGCGCCACGGCCCTGCCCAGCCATGCTCCTGCACATAGCGGGCCGCCACGCTACGCAGCTTGGCCTGCTTGCGCCCGTTCACGGATTCAAGCGCGCTGCCGAAGCGCGCACCGCGGCGCGTGCGCACCTCGACCAGCACCAACCAGACCGCTTCGCGCTCGCCTTGCACATAGTCTGGCGCCACATCGCGGGCGATTATGTCAAGCTCACCCGTCGCGCAGCGCCAGTTGCGCTCGACGATCTCCAAGCCCGCCGCGATCAACGCCTCTACCGCCAACGCTTCGCCGCGCCTGCCCAGCTCTTGCCTGGGGTCCGGTCTTGGCTCGGGCGTATGGGACATCACTCGGCTCCGCCGGATGAAGTGAGGGATTTGTCCTGCGCTTTGGTTGCTGCTGCGGCGCTATCGAACAGCGTGGGTCGCTGCGCCAGCGGCGCAAACGAGCGCCGATGCGCTGGGCATGGCCCGCTCGCCGCCAGCGCCGCCAGATGGCGCGGCGCGCCATACCCCTTGTGGCGAGCAAAACCATAGGCCGGGTAGACGGCATCCAGTTCTATCATCAGGTCATCCCGATGCACCTTCGCCAGGATCGACGCGGCGGCGACGGAGACCGATTGCTGGTCCGCCTTGGCCCAACACGTTTGCGGCAAATTGATCTGCGGCAGCTTCACCCAGTCCACGAGCAAATGGCCGGGCGCGCACGCCAGACCCTCGACTGCACGCCGCATCGCCAATCGCGTGGCGGCTGCCACGCCCAGGCGGTCAATCTCCTCAGCAAAGCCGGCGCCGACCGACCACGCCGCGGCACACTGGCGGATCTCCGCAGCCAGCGTCGTGCGCACCCCGGCGCGCAGCAGTTTGCTGTCGCGCACCGCACGCCATACCCCGGCAAAGTCCGCCCCGGCGGGCACAATCACCGCCGCTGCGATCACCGGGCCGGCCAGCGCGCCGCGGCCGGCTTCGTCGATGCCTGCTACAAAGGGAATGCCCGCCTGCCATAACGCTCGCTCGCGCGTCAGGTCGGGCGCCGGTCGATCGGGGGGCAATGGACGTTTGCTCATAGGCACACGGTAGCACAGCGCCCCAGGCCGAACAAGATCTTGGGCACGCTGCAAATGTTGCGGGCAACGACAAAACGCCGGCCACAATCGCGGCCGGCGTTTTTGGTTCGACTAGGCTCCGCAGCCTTGCGGCGCGCAGCGCAACAGCGTAGGGCGAGAGTACGGCCCTAGACTTTGAGGAAGCGCTTCTCGCGCAGACGCGCGGCCTTGCCCTGCAAATCGCGCAGATAGTAGAGCTGCGCGCGCCGCACCTTGGCCTTGCGCAACACCTCGACCCGCTCGACGTTCTTGCTATACAGCGGGAAAGTGCGCTCGACGCCGATGCCATGCGCGCCGGTGCGCCGCACGGTATAGGTGGCGCCGGCGGACTTGCCGCCGCGTTTGGCAATTACCACACCCTGGAAGACCTGCACGCGTTCGTTGCGGCCTTCGGTAATTCGCTGGTGGACGCGCACCGTATCGCCCGGGTTGACGTCCGGCATTTCCGTGTTCAGTTCTGGCTGCAGAGAAGCCATGAGTGCATTGGTCATGACGTCACCGATCCTTTACGCAATCAACTTCCGAATCAACTGCCGCTATCGGCAGCATCGTCTAGGTTTCTAATTCTAGGTTTCAACGACTGAGTGTTCTTACTGCTGAGTACTCTTGCCGAAAATTCTCTCAAGTTTGCAACCTTCGCAGTTTATCACAAGCAGTCGATCCTTGCCAAAACCGGACAGGCAGAGATGCGAACCCTTCGCAATGCAGACAGTTGCGCCACGCCCGGGCGACGAAAAACAGCGCCGAATCGGCGATGCCGATTTTGCCCGCACGCGGATCGAGGCTATAATTGAGCCAATCGAACAAGCGCCCATGTGGAGCTGGCGAACGGACCGTCCGGGGCATCATCATATTATTCGTGCGTTGCAGCGTTGCTGCGATTCACTCTTCTTCCTTCTCCGCTCGCCACCCACGCTTCTCGATAAATAACCGATCATCAGCAGATAGCGGCAATGCTTGCAGCAGTTCAGGCCGCCGTTGCAGCGTACGCAGCAAGGCTTGTTCTCGTCGCCAGCGTGCTACGCGGCCATGATGGCCGCTGAGCAGCACTTCCGGCGCGACTTCTTGGCGGAACACGGACGGGCGCGTGTATTGCGGGCCTTCCAGCAGACCGTCCAGGCCGGGCGAATGGCTGTCGCGATAGGCGCCAAACGCATCGCCCAGCGCGCCGGGGATCAGCCGGGTGACGGCATCGACCACGACCATGGCGGCCAATTCGCCGCCGCTGATCACGAAGTCGCCGATGCTGATCTCGTCCGTGACCAGTTGGCTGCGCACCCGTTCGTCGACGCCTTCATAGCGTCCACAGATCAGGGCCAGGCGAGGGAATGCGCTCAGTTCAGCCACGAGGCTCTGCGTGAGCAGGCGGCCTTGCGGCGTCAGCAGGATGATAGTCGTGTCTTGAGGCTTCAGCATCGGCTGTTCGGCGTCCCACGGCGGCAGGTTGATGTGAGCGTCCGCCTCCGGCAAGGTCCAGCCGGCAGCGTGGCTGAGCACCGTCTCCACGGCGCGCACGATTGGCTCCGGCTTCATGACCATGCCGCCGCCGCCGCCGTAGGGCGTGTCATCGCAGACGTGATGTTTGTCTGTGGTGAAGGCGCGGATGTCGTGCAGCGCAAGGCCGATCAGCCCGTTCTGCTGGGCGCGCCACAGGATGCTTTCGGACATGGGGCCGGAAAACATCGACGGAAACAGCGTGAAAATGTCGAAATGATTGACCGGTAGGGCAGTGGATATGGGGAAATTCTCCGAACTCATGGCAGATTCTCGTCTCATAGATCATCTCGCAAAACTGGGCCGTCGCTCGCCGGATCAACGCTCTGTCGGCCCGGACGACGGTGAACAGCAAGAAATTCTAGCACAAGGCATCCTATTTACACAGGATCCTGAGCTGTCCACGCTCTCCACGTCGCCGGACGGGCGCGCCGAGGCGCAGGCGTCCGCGCCACGCCCGCGCCGCTTTGGCCCGCTAACCGCACGCGTGGGCTTCCTGGGCCTGGTAGCGGTCGCTATGTGGTGGTCATGGCCGCACGCCGTCGGCTCGGGCCTCTCTTTGCCCTTTATGTCCGCCTCGAATGCAGAGCGCCCGGCGGGCGACATGACCTCCCTGGCGGTAGTCAACCCCATTAACGTCAGCCCTGCCAGGGCTAACCCCGTCAATGCCGGGGCCGCCACGCAGCTCGCCGAATCGCCCGTCGCCACGTCGGAGGGACTACCCACGCCGACGCCGTCCGCCAACGCGATCCTAGTGGCGACGCCCACCCTTTCATCCGCCGCTTCCTCCGTGTCCGTGGTCAATGCCGGCGCGCCGGCGGCGCAAGGCGGCATCGT
>JBBSBO010000227.1:0-5251 GCA_038251215.1 Caldilineales bacterium | reverse complement strand
GCCCGCTGCAGCCAACGCTCCCGCAGCGATAGCGAGGTAGGCTTGTGTCTGGGCGGCGAGGCTGGGTAGAAAGAGCGCAGCCAGGGAGCCACGCGGCCGCGTGAGAAGGACGGCGCCGCGACCGCGCGTCGCGAGGCGGGCGGCGCTCGGATAAATGACGGCAAGTGCCAGCGCCGCCAGGAGGACGCCAGGCCAGCGCGGGGCGGGCATAGGTGGCAGCGCATCCACGGCGATGCCGCGCAAAGGCGTCTGGTCCCAGCCGCGCCACACTTCGACGCGCACCGTGTGGACGATGGCGTCGCCACGGGAAAGGTCATCCGTGGCGCGGTGGACGCGCTGCCAGCGGGGAGCCGCGCCGCCATCGCCGGACGCGGGTTGTTCCGGCGCGTAGAAGGTGCGATAGCCTGCCGGCTTGCCACGGCTGTCGACGTTGCCGCGGATGTTGGGCAGCAGGTTGGCCGGTTGGCCGTCGACGGTGACGTAGAGATAGGCCCAATAATCGCCCGCGGCCAGATTGAGGGCCAGCTCACTGCCCCGGTAGTCGAATGTGAGCACGCCCGCGGGTTCGCGCCACGGGTCGGCAGGCTCGCCGGGGTCCGCGCCGAGGGGGGTGATGCGCCAGCCGGGGCTATAGACCAGCGCCGGGCTGTCCATCGATGCTATGGCGCCGGGGCCGAGCGCTGTGAGCGTTTGAGCCGCCATAGCCGGTTGCTGTGGGCGCTGGTTGGCCTGGACGAAGAGCAGCCAGGCAATGCCGGCGAGCAGCAGGATGGCAGCGGTCAGGACGCGCCGCCAGCCCCAATCGCGGCTTGGCGGCGCGACGCCAGCAGTGGGAGTAGCGGGGGCGGCTGGAATGCTCATAGGCGCATCGTATCATCGGTGGGGCGGCTGGGCAATTGCCCGGCGTAAGCGAGGGGAGGAGCGCTAAGCGCCCGCTTTTCTTGCTAATCTTTTCTTGACCCCGGCGCAAAGGCTGGTTATAATGCCCTTTGTGCCTTTTTTCGGACTGAGCGGGCAAGAGAGGGTGAATGATGTCTGACAAACGCCACGAGCAGGACGACAATCCCTTGGATAGCATGGCGGCAAAGGCCAGCGAGGGGATGGAGGGAAGCACGGTCGAGGTGACGCAGGCGGCCAAGCACAGCATACAGGCGGGCCAGGTGCATATGCTCGAGTCGTCGGCGCGCTCGGTGCATGCCAGCGCGCTGCATATGGAAGACTCGGCGGCGGCGTATGTGAGCGCCAACTCCGTCGATGCGGCCGACAGCGCCATCGTGGCGGCCGTTTCCTCGAAAATGACGCTGCACGATACTAGCGTCGGATTGGCCGTGGCGCGCAAGATCAAGGCCGACGAGGTGAACGCGTTTGTCGTGTTTGCCCAGCGCGTGGATGGGCCGGTGCATGCCGTGTTGACGCCGCTGACCGCGCTGGCTGTCGGCGCCGGGGCGGCGCTTGGCTGGGCGCTCTTGCGCGGCGCAGGCGGGCGTCTGCGTGACCGGTGGCGTCGTCCGCGGTAGGGCAATGCACCCGATTCAAGTACGTGATTTGTCAATCTATCAGGAAGCTGTCAGTTTCCTGGCGGATACGATAGGCGTCAAGCATATCAAACACAATGGTATTGCAGTCTGATTGCGCATTGATCGATCAAAAACCCGAAATAGGGAATCTGTTCAGAGGAGTTATCTTATGTCCGACTTAAAAATCGACGCCTATCCGCGCACGATTACCCGGCGCAAGGTGCGGCAGTTGCGACGCAAAGGGCTGGTCCCCGTTGTGGTGTATGGCGAGGCGGCGCAGCCGGTCAATTTGCAGGTGAACAGTCGCGAGTTGGACCGCGTGCTGCATCACGGCGGCCATTCGCAGCTGGTGACCGTCACGGTCGAAGGCGGCGACGTCCACAACATTCTGGTGAAAGAAGTCCAGCGTGACCCGGTAAGCCGCGAGTTTCTGCATGCCGACTTCTACGCGGTCAACATGACCGAGGAACAAGAAGTCAGCGTGACGATCAACTCCGTGGGGCGACCGGCGGAACTGGTGGCGGGCCTGATGTTCTACCAGCAGCTCGAGGCCGTTCACATCCGTGCGCTGCCCTCTGACATCCCCGGCGAGATCGAAATCGACATCAGTGGCCTGACGCTGGACGACCCGATTACCCTATCGGATCTGCCGGTTATTCCGGGCGTGACTTATCTCGGCGACCCCGACGAGCTCGTCTTCAGCATGATTGCGACGCGTGTGGAAGAAGAGGAAGAGGAAGAAGAGTTGGAAGAGGAACTGGCCGAGCCTGAACTCGTGGGTAGGGACGAGGAAGACGAAGAAGAGTAGTCTTCCGCCTTTTCAGCGCCTTTTCGATGCCGGGACAACCGGCAGCGAAGACTTGCCAATACTTGCCAATCAAACGCCGGTCGTTCCTACGAGAGCGACCGGCGTTTTTGATTGGTTGGATTGGCGTTGGTTGCGTATACGCCGCGGCGGCTAGGGACTGAACGGTTCGTCGAGGAACTGCATGGGGTCCACGGCGATGCCGTAGATGCGCAGCTCCCAGTGCAGGTGCGCGCCCGTGCTGAGGCCCGTGTTGCCCACTAGCCCGATCACATCCCCGGCGTGGAGGACCTGCCCCGGCTGGACCATCGGCTGTGACAGATGCCAATAGCCGCTGAAGACGCCGCGTCCGTGGTCGATGATCACGGCGTTGCCGCGCACGTTGAGCGGCTCGCTCAGCGCGACGATGCCGTCGGCGGGGGCGGTGACGGTGATGCCGGTCGCGGCGCCGAAGTCCTGTCCTTCGTGGTAGCCGCTATAGGGGCCGCCGTTGTAGCTGCGCCGCGTACCGAAGGGGCTGGTGGTGGGGTACTCCGCGGCGATGGGGCGCGTGAAAGGCTGCGTCCACATCAACGTCGGGCTGACCTGCGACCACACGGCGGTGACGGTGATCAGCTCGTTTTGGATGATCTCCGGCGCGAGCAGCGTGCCGCGGTCGGGCGGCAAGTTGATCTCCTGGCGTTCGTACTCGCCTTCGACGACATTCAAGTCCCAAGTGTGTTGCAAGGCGACGCCGTTGGCCGCGGGGTAGACGAGGGCGAACGAGTAGGACGCAGGTTCCAGCAGCGCGGGCACGGGCAAGAAGGCGAACTGGCGCAGCGGATTGTCGGCCAGTTGCGTGAAGGCGATGGGCAGCCCGTTCCAATCCCCGCTCAGTTCAAGCGGGCGTTTGGTGTCGACGACGACGCGGCCTGTTCGCCCTTGCACCAGGCTGTCCGGCAGGCCGACAGCGAGTACGGCGCCGAATGAGTCGGGGTCGGCGCTGGGCGGCGCGGCGACGATGCGCAGCGGCTGCCCAGGAAAGAGCCGCGCCTCCGGCGGCAGGCTATTGAGCGCGGCCACGGCGGCTGTGTCCTGTTCCATACGGGCCGCCAGCGAGAGCACGGTATCGCCGGGGCGGGCATAGGCATAGAAGGCGGCGGATTCCGCGACGGCGGCGTCCGCGGCGGCGGGTTGGGTCGCGGGCGAGGGGACGACTAGCACTTGCCCTACTTCGAGCAGGTCGACATTGGCGATGCTGTTGGCGGCGATCACCGCGTCCAGGGGCACGCCAAAGCGCTGGGCGATTTCAAAGAGCGTGTCGCCGGCGACGACGGTGTAGGTGATCGACTCGGTCGCGGTCGCCTCTTGGGCGCGGGCCGTCGCGGCGGGCGCAAGCAGCGTCAGAGCCAGGAAGAAGGCTAAGACCGCGCTAAGTCGCAATGTCTGCTTGGGAACAAGGTTTGCCATGCGCTTATCCTTCCGGCGGGGTATAGACGCTGGGCTTGAGTACGCCAATAAAGGGCAGATTGCGGTAGATCTCGTTGTAGTCCAGGCCATAGCCCACGACGAACTCATTGGGGATCGAGAAGCCGGTCCAGTCGACAGCGATTTCCACTTCACGGCGCTCCGGCTTGTCGAGCAGCGTGACGATGCGCAGGCTGGCGGGCTGGCGCTCGCGCAAGATGCGCAGCAGATAGTTGAGCGTGTGCCCGCTGTCGATGATGTCCTCGACCACGACGACGTTGCGCCCTTCGATCGGTTTGTTGAGGTCTTTGAGAATGCGCACCACGCCGCTGCTGTGGGCCGCTGCGCCGTAGCTGCTGGTTGCCATAAAGTCGATCTCATGCGGAATGCGGATGGCGCGGATGAGATCGGCCATGAAGATGATGCTGCCCTTGAGCACCGAGATCAAGAGGAGGTCGCGGCCGCGGTATTCCTCTTCAATCGCCTGGCCCATCTCCCACACGCGTTGTTGCAGCGTCTCTTCATCGACGAGGACGCGCTCGATGGCCTCGTCCACAGGCAGGTCGTGGATGGATGGGGTCGCGTTGTGGGTCATGGCGGGTCTCCTCTTCTCCAAGTCAGGGCGAGAGATAGGGTGTCAGCGGGCGTTGCTGCGAGTCGGGCAGCAGGGGCGAAGGATTGGCGGGCGCGGGAAGGGCGGCGCTCGCATTGCCCGGCGCGGTCGCGTCTTGCACAGCCGCGGCAGCCGCGCTTACGGCGGCGACCTGGTCCAGCGGCCCGCCGGTTTGGATCAGCGGCGCGTAGACCCAGCCGATCTCGGACTGGCTCTGCACCTGAACCCAGTCGGGCTGGGTGGGGTCTTGGCCGGTGATGGGCAGCGCTTCGCCCTGGGCCACCTGGGCGACGATGGCGTAGTCCGTGCCGGGGCCTGCGCGCAGGTTGAGCAGGTCGACCGTCACGAAAGCGGTCGGTTCCGTCACTTCGGGCAGATTGAGGGGCAGTGCAGCGGGGGCAACAGGTGCGGCGGCGGGATTGGGCGGGGGCAAGGCCGCGGGGCGAGCGGTTTGGCCGGCGCCGCCTTTGAATGTGCCGCTCCACTGCGCCGCCAGCGCCAAATACTGGTCGCCGAAGGCCGCGCTCGGCTCAATGTACGAGCCTTCGGGCCACTCGTTGAAGCTGTTGATCACGATCCAACTGGGCGCGGCGGCGATGGCGGCCTGCCACGACTGCGCGAAATAGGCGCCGTTCTCGCGGTCACGGGCGAAGCCGGAGGCGCGGATCTTGGCGTCATTGTAGCCGGGCATCACGGTTGCCACCCACAGCTTGGGCGCGCCCACGTCGGCGGCGGCGATTGCCACGCGCGCTGCGAACTTCTGATTGAGGGCCGCAAGGTCGGCGGGCGGGTTCCAGGTGTTGCTGTAGAGGTGATGGCCGTCGAAGACCGCCAGCAAGCCGGTGTCGGACCCCTCGGAGATCCACACCT
>JBBSBO010000226.1:0-5279 GCA_038251215.1 Caldilineales bacterium | reverse complement strand
CGTCGATGACGGCGGCGCACTACCAGCTGGATAACCTAGCGGTGATCGTGGACCGCAACGATCTGCAGATCAGCGGTTTCACGGAGGACGTGATGGCGTTGGAGCCGCTGGCGGACAAGTTCCGCGCCTTTGGCTATGCCGTCACGGAGGTAAATGGGAATGCCATCCCCGATCTGGTGGAGGTGTTTGGGCGCTTGCCTTTGGCCCCGGGTAAGCCCAGCCTGATCTTGGCGCATACAGTCAAGGGGTACGGCGTCAGCTTCATCGAGAACGTAGCCCTGTGGCACCATCATGTGCCGACCGATGAGGAATTGCGCATCGCGCTGCGCGAGCTTGCAGCAGCCGAAGTTAACCTTGACGGAGCGCAGCCATGAACCTAGGCAAGGCGAATTTGGACGAGTTTGGCGCCACCTTGTTAGCGTTGGCCGAGCAGGATCGCGATTTGTTGGTCGTCACGAGCGACTCGCGCGGCTCCGGCAAGTTGACGCCGTTTGCCAAAGCGCTGCCCGAGCAGATTGTCGAGGTGGGCATTGCCGAGCAGAATCTGGTCGGCGTGTCTGCCGGATTGGCGGCAGCGGGCAAGAAGGTCTTCGCCGTTTCGCCCGCCTGTTTCCTCACGGCGCGCGCGCTGGAACAGATCAAGAACGACGTCTGTTACTCGAACTGGCCCGTCAAGCTGATCGGCATCAGCGCGGGGGTCAGCTACGGCGCGCTGGGGACAACGCACCATTCGCTGCATGATTTCGCCGTGTTGCGCGCGCTGCACAACATCACGGTTGTGGCGCCGGCGGACAACTTCGAGACGCATGCGGTGTTCGTCGCGGCGCTGGAATACCCCTCGCCGATCTACATTCGCCTAGGCAAGCGCCCGATGCCGGACCTGCACGGCCCCGACGCTCATTTTGAAATCGGCAAGGCGATTGTGCTGAGCGAGGGGCGCGACATTACGTTTATCGCCACGGGCGAGACGGTTGCGCCGGCTGTGCTGGCGGGCGAGAAGTTGGCCGCGCTGGGCATTCGCTGCGGCGTGATCAGCATGCACACGGTCAAGCCGCTGGACGAAGCGGCGTTGCTGCGGGCCGCACGCCACACGCAGGCGCTGATCACAGTCGAAGAGCACAGCGTGATGGGCGGCCTCGGCGGCGCCTGCGCCGAGACGCTCATGCAGGCAGGCGTATACGTACCCTTCAAGATCGTCGGCATTCCGGACGAATACACGGTCACGGGCAGCCAGCAAGAGATATTCGACCATTATGGCCTCACGCCCGACGCCTTGGCGCAGACCGCGCGCGAGCTTCTGGCGGTCGCCCAGCCCATCGGGTAGCGGCGCTTCTTCGCGGCAGTCGCCGGCCTCGTCCTAGCAAAGTTAGCTCGCCTCTTCGACGCATTCAGGAGCTTATATGCCATCGGCCGATCGCGAGATCCTCGGCATCGATCAGGGCACGACGAACACGAAAGTTCTGCGCTTCAACGCCGTCGGAGAGGTGACGGGCCGCAGTTCGCGGCCGCTCGCAGTGGCGTATCCGCAGCCGGCCTGGGTGGAGCAGGACCCTGTGGCGCTGTGGCACAGCCTGTGCGAGGCCATGGATGGCTGCCTGGCGCAGGCCGACCCGTCGCGGCTGGCCGCGGTGGCTATCTCCAATCAGCGCGAGTCGGTGGTGCTGTGGGAGCGGCGCAGCGGGCAGCCGCTCGGCCCATGCGTGGTGTGGCAGTGTCGCCGCTCGGCGCCCTTCTGCGCCGAGCTTGAAGCCCGCCAACTCGAGCCGCTGCTGCGCGAGCGCACCGGTTTGACTGTGGACCCGCTCTTTTCCGCCGGAAAAATGCGCTGGCTGCTGGAACACACGCCCGACGGCTTTAGGCGCGCGGCCAACGGCGAGCTGTGCCTGGGGACGGTGGACAGCTGGGTGTTGTGGAATCTGTCCGGCGGTAAGGTACATGCCTGTGACATGACCAATGCCTCGCGCACGCAGCTCTTCAACCTGCACAGGCTCAGTTGGGACCCGGAGTTGCTGGCGATCTTCGGCATTCCGCCCGCGGCGCTGCCCACGGTGATGAAGTCGAACGCCATCTTTGGCGAGACGGCGCCGATCGGTAGGTTGCCCGGCGGCATCCCCATCGCGGCCATGATTGGGGATTCGCACGCCGCGCTTTTCGGCCATGCCGGTTTTCAGAAGGGCTCCATCAAGGCCACCTACGGCACCGGCTCTTCGCTGATGATGCCCGTTGATCAGCCGATCCTGTCCGAGCACGGGCTGTCGACCACGGTCGCCTGGGCAGCCGACACAGTCGCCTATGCGCTGGAGGGCAATATCTCCGTCACCGGGGCCGCCGTAGAGTGGCTGGGCCAACTGCTAGGTCTGCCGGACGCGGCGGCAGGCGTGGCGGCGCTGGCGGCGCAGGCGGCGGACGCTGATGGCGTCTATTTGGTGCCGGCCTTTGTCGGGTTGGGCGCGCCGCACTGGCGATCGGAGGCTCGTGGACTGTTGACAGGGCTGACGCGCGGGAGCGGCCCGACGCAGGTGGCGCGCGCGACCGTGGAATCGATTGCCTATCAGGTGCGCGACGTCTTTGCCGCCATGCAGGCCGATGCAGGCGCCGAACTGAAATTCTTGCTGGCGGACGGCGGCGCCAGTCGCAATGATCAGCTGATGCAGTTCCAAGCCGATATGCTGGGGCGCCCTGTCGTGCGCAGCGCTTCGGCGGACATCTCGGCGCTGGGCGCGGTCTATTTGGCTGGGCTGGCGATCGGCCTGTGGACCTCGGTCGACGAGATTATGGCGTTGCCGCGGGCGCATGACCGCTTCGAGCCGCGTATGTCTGCCGAGCGGCGCGCGGCGCTGCTTGACGGTTGGCGGCAAGCGGTGGCACGCGCCACCGTGTCTTGTTAAGGCGTCTCTTTCACTGAGTCGCCCACTGACTGCTGCCGCACTGGGCGGAGCGACATGGCGAATATCGACGAACTGCGTCTGATGACCAAGATCGCGCGCCTCTATTACGAAGAAAACCGGCGTCAATCGGAGATCGCAGAGCGCCTTGACCTCTCGCAGGCGACGATCTCTCGGTTGCTCAAGCGGGCGCATGAAGAGCAGATCGTGCGCATCCGCATCAGCCCGCCGCCCGAAATCTACTCCGACCTGGAGATGGCGTTGCAGGCGCGTTACGACCTGAAAGATGTCGTCGTGGTGGATTGCGAGGACGAGGACAGCGACCAGGAGATCGTGCGCAATTTGGGCCTCGCCGCCGCCTACTACGTGGAGACTACGCTGCGCCACGGCGAGGTGGTCGGCATCTCCTCGTGGAGCGAGACGCTTCTGGCGATGGTCAACGCCATGCACTCGCTCGCACGCCCGCTAGAATCGCAGGTCGTACAGATATTGGGGGGCATGGGCAATCCCAATGCGGAGGTCCACGCCAACCACTTGACCACGCGATTGGCAAACCTGACCGGCAGCGAAGCCAAGTTCTTGCCCGTGCCGGGCGTAGTAGGCTCGGCCGAAGCGCGCGCTGTGCTGCTCGATGATTCGTTCGTGCGGCAGACGGTGGATTGCTTCGACCGCATCAACGTGGCCCTGGTTGGCATCGGCGCGGTGACGCCTTCCAAGCTGCTGGCGAGCAGCGGCAATGTCTTTTCGCCGCAGGAGATTGACCTGCTGGCGCAGCACGGAGCGGTGGGTGATATCTGTCTGCGTTTCTTCGACAGCCAGGGCGTGCCGGTGATTACGGAGCTGGACGAGCGCGTGATCAGCATGAGCCTGGAGCAGTTGCGCAAAGTGGATCGCTGCGTGGGCATTGCCGGCGGGCGTCGCAAGCAAGCTGCTATCTGCGGCGCGCTGGAAGGCGAGTGGATCAACGTGCTCTTCACCGATCATTTCACCGCCGCGCGTCTGTTGGATAGAACGTAGGCGCGTGACGGGGGCTGCCGCTCACGCGTCTACTCCGGCGTGATGAAGTCGCCGGCGCTGAGGGCCTGTTGCCGTGCGCTTTCTAGCGCCTCGGCGAAGGCCGCCACGTCCGTTGGCCGGCGCAAGAAGCCGTCCACGGCTATGCCCACGGGGACCCACATCGAGTCCGGCACGCCCAGCGCATAGAACGGCGTCACGTCTTGCGCCTGCGTCATCAGTTCCGCGCCGCGGCGCACGGCAGCCGGAAGCTCCTCCATGTCAGCCTGGGCGTTGGCAGGCGCGAGGTCGGCGGCGTTGGCGCTGAGGTGCTGCGCCATGGTCGCCTGCGCTTCCGCCGAGCCGGCGAACTCGACAAAGGCGAGCGCCACGTCGCGCTGTTGCGCGGCGGCGGGGATCATGTAGCCGTAGGTGGTCAGCACTTCGGCGGGCGGCACGGACGGGCCAATGGCCGGGAAGGCAAAGAAATCCAGGTCCTGCCGCAGGTTCGGCGGCAGGTTTCCCAACCACGAAGGGCTGCTGAGGGTCATGGCGGCCTTGTCCCCGAACGACACGCCCGACGTGTCGCTCACAATCGCCATCAGGCTATCGCTTGTGCTCAAGCGCTCCGGGTGCGGCATAAAGTAGCCCTGCTCGAACATCCACGACCAGAGCGCTTGAGCACGGTGCGCACGCGCTCGTCGGTATAGGCGATCTCGCCGCTAAGCAGCTGGCGGTGAAACGCCGCTCCGTTGAGGCGCAGGTCCAGGTAATCCAACCACAGCGTATTGACCCAGATATCGTCCCCCGCGATCGAGAGCGGCGTGATGCCGTTGTCGAGCAGCGTATCGCACAGCGCCGTGAACTCGCTCCAGGTGGCGGGCGGCTGCAGGCCAAGCTCGTCGAACACGGATTGGTTGTAGTAGATCGCCGACCAGGTATAGCCGACGGGCAAATAGAATTGCTTGCCGTCCGCTGCACTCAGGGCTTGGAAGCTGGGCGGGTACTGCTCCAACAGACCGGACTGCTCCCACACGTCGGTCAGGTCCACGACCTGGTCGAGGTGGATGGCGCGGGCGAGGGGATAGCCCGCAGCGATCACCATTAGGTCAGGCGCGGGTGTTTGCGCCAGATAACTCGACGGCGCCTGGGCGTATGCGCTGCGCTGGAAATCCACGTAGGGGTGCAGCTGCTGGAACTGGTCCAGCAACGACTCTTCGGCATAGCTCCAGGGGCCGGCTAGGTCGAACGTTACGAGTTCCATCTCAACCGGTGCGATGGCGGTCGGCTCGGCGGTACGGCCCAGCCTGCCGCACCCGGCCATCACGCCGCCGAGAGCAAGCAGCGCGATCATGATGATGACGGCGTGTTTCATTTCAACCTCACAGTCCATTGTCTTGG
>JBBSBO010000225.1:0-5286 GCA_038251215.1 Caldilineales bacterium | reverse complement strand
CTATGGCCCCTACATCCTATACGACGGCAGCTATGTGAGCCTCAAAGCGCCCGACCATGTGCTGGAAGTTGACCTGGCCCGCGCCCTGGAAATCCTGGCGGCGCCCCGTTCCAGCCGCGGACGGCGCAGCGCCAACGTGCTTAAGGAGCTGGGCGAACACCCCGAAGGCGGCCCGGTGCAGGTGCTGAACGGACGCTACGGCCCTTATGTCAAGCACGGCAAGATCAACGCCACACTGCCTAAAGAGGCGGCCCCCGCCGACGTGACGCTGGAACAAGCGCTAGCGCTCCTGGCAGAGAAAGCCGCCAAGCCTGCCAAGAAGAAAAGTACGCGTAAACGCAAGGCCAAGCCCAAGGAATAACATAGGCCACTGATAACACTGATTTTGATCGATTGCCACAGATAACCTGTGGCAATCTTTAGTTTCTGTGTAAATCAGTGTCCAAGTTTTGCTTGTGCCGGCTAGACCGCGTCCAGGGCCTGTGCTACATCTTGCAGCAGGTCCTCGGTGTCCTCGATGCCGAGGCACAGGCGCACCAGCTCGTCGCGGATGCCCAGGGCGAGGCGCTCCTCCGGCTCGAGCGTGGCATAGCCCATCAGCGCCAGCGGACTGACGACGGACTCGACGCCGCCCAGGCTGGGGCCGATGGCGGGGATCCTCAGCGCGTCGATGAAGCGATGCGCCGCCGCGCCGTCGCCCTCGATTTCAAACGAGACCACGCCGCCGAAGCCGCCCATCACCGCCGCGGCCGCGGCGTGGTCTGGGTGGCTCGTCAAGCTCAGATGCCACACGCGGCGCACCTTCGGGTGGCCTTCCAACAAGCGGGCGACCGCCAGGCCATTGGCGTTGTGCTGTTGCACACGCAGCGCCAGCGTCTTCAGCCCGCGCAGAATCAGGTAAGCGCTGTGCGGGTCCACAAGATGGCCCAGCATGGTCTGCGCCTGGCGCAGCGGCGTGATCAGATCATAGCGGCCCACGATCGCGCCCGCCATGACGTCGTTGTGCCCCGCCAGATACTTGGTGACGCTGTGGATCACCAGGTCCACGCCCTGCGGCAGCGCTCGCAGGTTGACCGGCGTGGCGAAGGTGGTGTCGACCACGCTGAGTACGCCGTGCCGCCGGGCGATTTCAGCCAGGCGCGGCAGGTCCAGGCAGTGCATAAAGGGGTTGGTGGGCGATTCCGCCAGGATCAGGCGCGTGTTGGGCTGGATGGCCGCTTCGAGGGCATCATAGTCGCCGTAGGGGACCAGCGTGCAGGCGATGTCGTGGCGCGCGAGGAAGCGCGTACAGAAGTCGCGCGTCGTGTGATAGCATTCGTCGCTTAGGATCATGTGGTCGCCGGCGGATAGCAGCAGCAAGAGCGTGGCGGTAACCGCAGCCATGCCGCTGCCGACGAGTACGGCATCCTGCGCACCCTCCAGCGCGGCGAGCTTGGCCTCCACCGCGCGCACGGTGGGGTTGCCATAGCGCCCATACTCCTCGCGCAGCACCTCGTCGGCGAAGATGCGCTCGTCCAGATAGTCGGCCAGGGCGGCGCAGCTCTCGAAGGTGTAGACGGACGTCTGCACAATCGGCACCGTAAGGCTGTCGTGGCTGCGATAGCGTCGCTCACCGGCGTGGACGGCCTCGGTAGCCGTGTGGGCGGGGGCGCTGCGGGCAGGGTCAGGCATTGGTTTCTCCGCTATGTATAGATGCGCACTCGGTGCGACGCGCGCGGGCGTGTTCATGGGCTAGGGCGAACTGCGCCCCAGCATATCACCCGCGCCCCGCCCGGCAAAATGGTTGAAGGCTAACACCCTGTTTTTCGCGCATTGAATCCCGCGCACAGCCGCGGTACAATGCAGTCCAGAGCCGCGACGCCGCTATCCTTTCGGACGGTTTTCACGCGCCGCGGCGCCTAACTCATCTCCGCACAGAGATAGATGGGGGAACGGACGACCATGACCTCGACAACAGCCACCAGCAAGCACATCGGCATCTTGACCGCAGGCGGCGACAGCCCCGGCCTCAACGCCGCCCTGCGCGGCATCGGCAAAGCCGCACGCACCTACCCGGACATGGACGTGATCGGCTTCCGCGACGGCTTTCGCGGCATGATGGAAAACCGCACCGTCTTTATGGACGGCAACCTGCTCTCCGGCATTTTGACAATGGGCGGCACCATCCTCGGCACCAGCCGCGACAAGCCCAACCGCATGCCCATCGGCGGCAAGATGATGGACATGACCGAAGTCATCGTCGCCAATTACAACCGCCATCACCTCGACGTCCTCGTCTGCCTGGGCGGCGGCGGCACGCAGAAGAACGCGCGGCACTTGATGAAGGCGGGCCTCAACATCATCACGCTGCCCAAGACCATCGACAACGACGTGGCGCTGACCGACGTCACCTTCGGCTTCGACACCGCCCTGGGCATCGCCACCGAGGCCATCGACCGGCTGCACAGCACGGCGCACAGCCATCACCGCATCATCGTCGTCGAGATCATGGGGCACCGCGCCGGCTGGCTGGCGCTGGGCGCGGGCATCGCCGGCGGCGCCGACGTCATCCTCATCCCCGAAATCCCCTACAACATCGAAAACGTGGCGGAAGCCATCAATCGCCGCAGCCGTGAAGGCAAACGCTTCAGCATCGTCGCCGTCGCCGAAGGCGCCATGGACACCGACTACGCCGCCACCCTCGCCCAGGCGGAAGCCAAGGTCGCCGACGCCAAGGCCGACAAGAAAGAGGGCAAAGACGGCGCCAAGAAGAAAGTAAAGGCGGCCAAGGCCAAACTGCTCGAAGTGGAAATGCAGCACGCGGGCAACACCGTGCGCCTCGCCGCGCAACTGGAAGCGCTGACCGGCCTGGAGTCGCGCCTGACCATCCTCGGTTACTTGCAGCGCGGCGGCACGCCCTCCGCCGGCGACCGGCTGCTGGCGACGCGCCTGGGCACCGCCTGCGCCGAGCTGGTGAACCAAGGGGTATACGGCGTAATGGTGGCGGCGCGCGGCGAAGACACCGAGCCGGTCCCGCTGGACGAAGTCGCTGGCCGGCTGAAGCTCGTGCCGATGGACCATCACTGGATCAACTGCGCCCGCCGCGTCGGCGCCTCGCTGGGCGATTGAGCGCGGTGCAGGCCGATCCGTCCCCGGCCGGCGCGCAGCCGCCCAGCCGGCAAGCATCCGCCCCAGTGCCCGCCCAAGCATCGGCCCAAGCATCGGCCAGCGAGATCGCAGCCAAAGCCGATTTCTCCGCCATTCGCTATGCGCAATGCTGGGAGGACGCCGACATCCTCGTGCAGGCCCTGGACGTGCGCGCCGGGCACGTCTGCCTGTCCATCGCCTCCGCCGGCGACAACACGCTGGCGCTCCTCAGCCGCGGCCCGCGGCGCGTGATTGCGCTCGACCTCAGCCAGGCGCAGCTGGCCTGCCTGGCGTTGCGCGTGGCGGCCTATCGCCGCCTCGACCACCCGCAACTGCTCGAGCTGCTCGGCGCGCGCCCCAGCACACGGCGGCATGACCTCTACGCCGCCTGTCGCCCGGACCTCGCGCCCGCCGAGCAACGCTTCTGGGACGCGCAGGGCGACGCCCTCGCCGCCGGCTTCGGCGCTGTGGGCAAGTTCGAGCGCTACCTGCGCATCTTTGGCGGGCGCGTGCTGCCCTTGCTCCAGTCCCGCGCCACGCGCCGCGACCTCCTGCAGCCACGCACGCAGGCCGAGCGCGAACGCTTCTACGACCGCCGCTGGGACAATTGGCGCTGGCGTGCAGCCTTCCGCCTCTTCTTCTCGCGCCGGCTGATGGGCCTGCTAGGGCGCGACCCGCACTTCTTCCAGTATGTCACGGGCGACGTGGCGAGCGCCTTGCTGGCACGCACCCGCTACGCCCTGACCGCGCTCGACCCGTTGCAGAACCCCTATCTCCAGTGGATCTTGCTGGGGCGCTACGGCCCCGCGCTGCCCTACGCGCTGCGCGCCGAGAACTTCCAGGCGATCCGCACCCATCTCGACCGGCTGGAGTGGCACGCCCGCCCGCTGGAAGAGTTCTTGGCAGACGCGGCCACGCCGCGCTTCGACCGCTTCAACCTCAGCGACATCTTTGAATATATGTCGCAGGAAAACTATGCCGCGCTGCTGCGGCAAATCTGCGCCCGCGCCCAGCCGGGGGCGAGGCTGGCCTACTGGAACATGATGGTCCCCCGCCGCCGCCCGCAAAGCCTGGCGGCGCAGCTGCGCCCGCTGGATGACCTCGCCGCCGCGCTCTATCGCCAGGATAAGGCCTTCTTCTACCGCGATTTCGTCGTGGAAGAGGTGATCTGATGGCGCCGTGGCTGGTTAACTTGCTCAAAATTGCGCTGGTGCTGCTCTGCACCGCCGGGCTGATGGCGGGGCTGGCGGTCTACCAGCGCCGCCGCGCGCCGCACCCGGAATGGGCGCGCAAGCTGATGCACATGGGTTCCGGCCTGATCGCGCTGTCGCTGCCCTGGCTCTTCAGCGAGACTTGGCCCGTACTTGTCTTAGCGTTGCTCGCCTCCGGGGGCATGTTTGCGCTCAAGACCGTAGGCACGCTGCGTCGCGGCCTGGGCACGGTTACGGGGAGCGTCGTGCGCTCCACGCTGGGCGAAGTCTGGTTTCCGCTGGGGGCGGGCATCGTCTTTGCGTTGGCGGATGGCGACAAGCTGCTTTACGTCATTCCAATGCTAATACTCACCTTTGCCGACGCCAGCGCTGCACTGATCGGCCTCTTCTACGGCGTCTATCGCTACACGACATCCGACGGCATCAAGACCCTGGAAGGCTCGCTCGCCTTCTTCCAGACCGCCTTTCTCAGCACGCTGGTCCCCCTCCTGCTCTTCACCGACATCGGCCGCGCCGAGACGCTGCTGATCAGCCTGCTCATGGCGCTCCTCTCCATGCTGCTGGACGCCATGGCCTGGTGGGGCTTGGACAACCTGCTCATCCCCGTGCTCAGCGCGCTGTTACTGCGGGTTTTCATTCACTTGGATGCAGCCGTGCTGCTGGCGCAGCTCGCCGTGACCGTCGCCATGATGGGGCTGGCGCTCTTCTGGCGCAAGCGCACCACGCTCAACGGCAGCGCGCTGATGGGCAGCGTCGTCTACGGCTATCTGTGCTGGACGCTGGGCGGCTGGGCCTGGGTGATCCCGCCGCTGCTGCTCTTTATGATCTACACGCCCAGCGCCGCGGCCCCCATTGCTTCACCTCAAGCTGCCGAACGCCCCTACTCCGCGCCGGTCATGCTGGGCGTGGGGGCTGTGGGCCTGGTCTGGCTGATCGCGGCGAACGTCCT
>JBBSBO010000224.1:0-5300 GCA_038251215.1 Caldilineales bacterium | reverse complement strand
CATCTTCGGGTCCAGCGCGTCACGCAGGCCGTCGCCTACGAAGGTAAAACCCAGCATCGCCAGCGCGATGGCAATCGTTGGGAAGAGCGCCAAATGCCAATAGACGCGCACGTATGAGTTGCTCACGCCCACCATCTTGCCCCAGCTCGCAAACGGGTCGTTGATGCCGATGCCCAGGAAGCTCAGCCCGGCCTCGGCGAACATCGCCGCCGGGATGCCGAATGAAATCGCCACCAGGATCGGCGACAGCGCATTGGGGATTAAGTGGCGTGCAATGATGCTGCGCTGTCTCACGCCAATGGCGCGGGCGGATTCGACAAACTCCTTCTCGCGCAGCGACAGCATCTGGGCGCGGGTCAGGCGTGCGATCTCGATCCACGCCGTGATGCTCAACGCCAAGATCACTTTACTCACCCCGCCCCCCCACACCGAGATGACCAGAATCGCGAACAGGATGCCCGGGAAGGCCGTCATGATCTCGATCAAGCGCGACACCGCCCAGTCCGTCGCCCCGCCCACATAGCCGGCGATGCCGCCGATGGGCAGGCCGATCAGCACGGCGAAAAACATCACCGACACGCCCACAAAGATCGACGTGCGCGCGCCGTAGATCAAGCGGCTGAGATAGTCGCGTCCTACCTCGTCCGTGCCCAACGGGTGCGCCGGATGCTCAAAGGGAAAGAGCAGCACCCGGTCCAGATAGACCTTGTCGTAGGGGTGCGGGGCCAGAAAATCGGCGAAGACCGCCAGGATCACAAAAAAGACCACCAACACCAGCCCAAACATCGCCAGGCGGTTGTGCGAAAAACGCCGCGCCGCGTCGCGCCACAGCGTGCGCTGCTTGCGGACTTTCTTCGGCTCGACAAAGGACTCGGGAGCGGCGGCGCTGACGCTGGTCATGCGTTGCCCCCTTTGGCGCCCAGCCGCACACGCGGGTCGATCCAGGTGTAGGCGATGTCGGTCAGCAAATACAGCACGCCCCACAGCAGCGCCACCAGCAGAAACAGCGCCATGATCATCGGGTAATCGCGGTTAAAGATGCTCGTCACAAAGTATTTGCCCAGCCCGTTGATGCGAAAAACCGTCTCGATGAAGATGCTGCCGGTCAGCAAGTTGGGGATGATCACGCCCAAAGCGGTCACCATGGGGATTAGCGCGTTGCGAAAGATGTGCCGGAACATAATGGTGCGTTCAGGCAGCCCCTTGGCGCGTGCCGTGCGCGCGTAGTCCTGGCGCATCACGTCTACCACGCTGGAACGCGTGTAGCGTGCGATAATCGCCATCGGGATCAGCGAATAGGCGATCACCGGCATGATCCAGTCCGAGCAAAAATAGTGTTCCCCGACCAGACAATCGCCGGATGCGCCCCAGCCGCCCATGGGCAGCCACTTCAGGCGCACGGCGAAGATGAGGATCAGCCACAGCGCCACCACAAAATTGGGTACGGTGAAGCCCAGCATGGCGAAGAAGGTCACCACGCTGTCGATCCACGTATTCTGGTTATACGCCGCCACCAAGCCCAGGCTGATGCCCATCGTAAAAGCGAGCAGCACCGTCATCAGGCCCACTTGCAGCGTGATGCGCCACGTCTTGGCGATCAATTTCGTCACTGTCGTCTGCGGCTGTTGATAGGGAATGCCGAAATCAAAGCGCAGCGCGTTCTTCATGTAGTTCCAATACTGCACATAGATCGGCTGGTCCAGGCCGTACTTGCGCATGATGTTAGCCCTGGCGGCTTCCGGCAACCGTCCCTTGGCCTCGTCGAAAGGCCCGCCGGGCACGGAGTGCATCAGCACAAACGTGATGACGGACACCACGAAGAGCACCAACACCAGCGATAGTACGCGTCCAATCAGATAACGACTCATAAGCTCAGGCGGTTTCCAGTTCAGAGCATCCAGGCGACTTGTCCCGGATGCCGGTTGCTTCAACCAAGCGGGAGCAGATCGGAGTCAGGCAACAGCCTAATCTTTGCCCAAACCCGATCTGCCCCGCGCAGTTTGCGGTCATTCACAGCCGTTGATCAACAAGCGACTGCTCACAAGTGCCGGCCATGCCGGGGACTTTCCAGTTCCCGGCATGGCGAATTTCGTGGTTAGTGCTCGGCCATGTAGATATTGCTGATGCGCGAATCGTTGCCCCAGTGGAAGCCGGTGATGCCGAACTTGTCCGGCTCACGGATGGACGAGCCTTGCACATAGGGCTGGAACAGGTCGCCCATCCAGCGGTGCGCGATGAAGACGCCGCCCACGTCGTCGACCAAAATGCGTTCTGCGTCGCGGAACATCTGGTCGCGCGCCTCGGGGTCGCCCACCATCACGCTGGCCTCGTTCACCAGCTTATCAAACTCATCGTTCTTCCATGAATGACGCCCCGTAGACACCCAGATGCCCAGCATATTGGACGGGTCCAGGAAGTCCATGCCATAAGAGATGGCGCCGAGGGTCAAGCCCGTGGGCCGCGCGTTCATGGCGTCTACATAGACCTTGTAGTCCTTGTTGGAGACCTCAATGTCGATGTTCAGACACTCGGCAATTGTGGCTGCCGTCGCCTGATAAACCGCGGCCATGGCGGGGCCTTCACCGCGCAGCCACATCTCCTGCTTGGGGAAGCCCTCGCCATTGGGATACCCGGCATCCGCCAAATACTGCTGCGCCGCCGGGCAGTCAAACTTCTGATAATCAGACAGCAAGCCCTCCGTATCCGAGGAAGGGAAGCCCGGCATCAGCATCGAATGCGCCGGCATGGCCTTGATCTCGCCGTAGACATTCTTGACGATCGCCTCGCGGTCCACCGCCATGGCAAAGGCCTTGCGCACGTTCAGGTCGTCGAAGGGCGGGTTGAAGGTGTCAAACATCAGATAGTCGGTGCGGAAATCGCCGAAGTTGCGCAGATAGTTCTCGCTCAGCACGGGGTCGTTGAGGATGATCTCGAAGTCCGCCGGCGACAGGAACTCATATTCGATGCTGTCGATCTCGCCGTTCTGGAAGGCGACAAAAAAGGTGTCTGGGGACATGAAGGTGCAGACCTGCTTCTGCAGGCGCGGCGGGCGATAGCCCGTGTACTTCTCATTCGCCTCAAGCACGATGCGGTTGCCCGGGTCAAACTCAACCAGCTTGAACGGCCCCGAAGAGACATGAGTCTCCAGGCTGCTGTTATAGAGCGGGCCATAGGCTTCCAGGGCCGCTTTCTGCATGGCCCACGAGAACTTCATGGCGCCGGGCAGCGGCGGGAAGGCTTCTTCCGTCTCCACTTCCAGCGTCAGGTCATCCACCGCGCGCACGCCCAACTCCTCCACGGGCAGCTCGCCGGCTACGACCTTGTTCCAGTTCTTGAGGAAGGTGAAGAACCAGGCAAAGTCCCACGCATGTTCAGGGTCTGCACCCAGGCGGAAAGTAGCCTCATAGTCGTAGGCCGTCAGCGGCGTGCCGTCGCTCCACATCTGGCCGGGGCGCAGGTGGAAGGTCCACACCAGGCCGTCCTCCGACACTTCCCAGCTCTCCGCCGCAGCGGGCACGATGTTGAAGTCCTTGTCCATCTCCACCAGCGGGTCGCCGAAGTTATTCGAGAAGTTGTCGCTGTGGCAGTAGCGCTGGTAAACGGCGGCAAAGAAGTCAAACGTGGTCATCGAGCGCGTGGGATCAAACGCGGTATTATAGACCTGCTCCGCGTAAGGCAGCGCGCCTTCCGGCAATGTCTCGCCGAAGACGGTGACGTCGGGGGCCGCCTCGGCAGCCGGAGCCGCATCTTCAGCGGCAGGGGCCGCTTCCTCTGCCGGTGCGGGCGCGGGGACCGCCGGTGCGGCGCAGCCGGCCAACGCCAAGGCCAACACGAGCAGCAAGGCCAGCCACGCTCCACCTAGATGGAACCTGCTAGATTTGTTCAAGGCACTCCTCCTTATACGTGTGGTTTTGTGGAATGGTTGTAGGGGTGAGCAACTACGGGCGATTCAATTCAAATGAAGTACACGTTACAGGTGCGCCACGCAGCGCGCCCTCAAACGTGCCGGCTGTCGTGGGCGCACGGCGCTCCATTTACTTTGCCGGCGCGTTTGCCGCGGCTTGACGCAACCGACCAAAGATGCGCTCACTGCAAATGCGACCATAGATGGACAACAACCAATGGACAAAGACTGATGGACAACCCAGATGGCTTGTGGCGGATGATAAACGAACCGGTCGGCGGCAAGAAGCGCCAGTGGCAGCGCGACTATTCTATCGCGCTTCGGCGGCCTGCGCAACCCTGAACGCGGCTTGCAACGCGCGTGATGCGCCTGCCGGGCCCTACGATTGCGCACCCCGCCGCGGTTGACACGAAGCCGCCTCCACCCCAATAATGAACGGATGAATCATGGGGATTCTCTGATCACACACTAGCACACACTAGAAAGCCGCTACACGCCATGCCCGCTTCGCCCAACGGCGCGTTCGCAGGGACTCTGCCCTATCTCGCCGATCAGTTCTTGCTTGACCCCGACATCACCTTTTTCAATCACGGCAGCTTCGGCGCCTGCCCGCGCCCCGTCTTCGAGACTTACCAACGCTGGCAGCGCGAGCTGGAACGCCAGCCCGTAGACTTCATCCAGCGACGGCAGGAAGATCTGCTGGCGGATGCCCGCACCCGCCTCGGCGCTTTCGTCGGCGCGTCGCCCGACCAGCTCGTCTTCGTGCCCAACGCCACCTACGGCATCAACGTTGTCGCCCGTTCGCTCAAGCTCCAACCCGGGGATGAGGTGCTGGGGACCAACCACGAGTACGGCGCCGTCAACAACACCTGGCGCTTCATCTGCCAAAACCACGACGCCCGCTATGTCAACACGCCCATCGAGCTGCCCCTCGTCGGCGCCGAACAGTTCGTCGAGGCGCTGTGGGCCGGCGTGACGGAGCGCACGCGTGTCATCTCGATTTCGCACATCACCTCGCCCACCGCACTGATCTTCCCGCTTAAGCCGGTCATCGAGCGCGCACGTCAGGCGGGCATCATCACCGTGATCGACGGGGCGCACGCGCCGGGGCAGATTGACCTGGCGCTGGCGGAACTGGGCGCGGACTACTATACCGGCAACGCCCACAAGTGGTTGTGCGCGCCCAAGGGCGCGGCCTTCCTCTATTCCGCCGCCGGCCGCGACTCGCTGCTCGACCCCCTGGTCGTCAGCCACGGCTGGGGCAGCGGGCGCAGCGGCTCGCGCCTACTCGACAACTTCAGCTGGACCGGCACCATGGACCCCTCGGCCTATCTCAGCGTGCCCGCGGCCATCGACTTCCAAGAGCAGCACAACTGGCCCTCGGTGCGCGCCGCCT
>JBBSBO010000223.1:0-5325 GCA_038251215.1 Caldilineales bacterium | reverse complement strand
CGCTCCACAAAGTACGCCATCATCTCCTGTCCGATGGCGTCGGCATAGTCGTTGTCGTTGGCGAACTTGGGCGCACGCGCCACCAGCCTGTTGCGCAGGTTTTCGTACCCGGCCCAGTCCTGCTCCAGCGCGGCGAGCAGCTCGTCCATGCTCAGGCTCCGCTCGTCATACACCATCAGCTTGATGGCCGCCAGCGCGTCAATCGCGTTGGCCACCGCTTCGCCCATCACGTGCCAGATGGTATAGCGCGCCCCACCGCGGATCACGTCGCGCTCGTTGCGAATGCAATCCAGCGTCAGCGCCGAAAGCAGGGGGTTGAAGCTATATTTGCCGTGACCGCTGTGCTCCAGCGTGCCCGCGGCAATGCCCTCGCCGATGTAGTCGATGCCCGCCTGGATCTGGCAGTCGGCCTGCGTCTTCCAGGCTTGCATCAGGTCGGCAAACGTGGCAAAGCCGCGCGGGTCGCCGGTGTCCGGCCCCATGCGGCCATGTACGCTGGAGACGCCACGGTGCAGGGCCAGCTCCAAGAAAAGCAGGAAGTTCATGCCGCGAATCAACTCCTGGTCGGATTTGCCTTCGATCATCGTTTCCCAGCAGTTGGAATTGGCGTAGTCGCGCGCGTCCGCCGCGGGCACGCCCAGCGCCATGTAGGCCGGGATGAGGACGTCGTCGTTGTTGATGTAGGGCATGCCGCCGCCCGTCTTCAGCACCTCCGCCGTGCGGCTGACCAGTTCCGGCGGCGAGCCTGCATGCTGGCGCATCGTGACGACCGGGCTGGTGAAGGCGAACTTCTCCAGCGCGTTGAGACAGAGATAGGTCAACTCGTTCGTGCCGTCGCCGCCGTCGGGACGGATGCCGCCAAGCAGGATGTTCTGGCCGAAGTGGTTGATGGCGTCGGCCGCGTCGGTAGCGTAGCTGAAGCGTTTGCGGTGACCCGCCGTCCATGAGTTAGGCCCCTGGTCGACCACCATGCCCGATTTGTTGCTGCGCGCCTGCGCCGGGGCATCCGGCTGGGTTGGCTGGGCGGGGCTTGGCTTGTAGAAATTCTCGCGCACGATCTGACCGCGGTCGTTAAAGCGCAGCCACACGCAGTCGACGATCTCCTGCGCCTGCTCCAGCGTGACGGCGCCGGCGTCGAGCGCCCGGCGCAACGCGGGCTGCAGGAACTGGTCAAAGCGCCCGCACGACAGATGCGTACCTGTGGAGAAGAGCGCATAATGCACAAACCAGAACGACTGCATCGCCTCGTGGAAGGTCGTCGGCGCATATTCCGGGACCCGCCGGCAGACCTGCGCGATCTGCTGCAGCTCGGCGCGCCTTGGCTCGCTTTCCGCCTGCGCGGATAGCTCCTCGGCGAGGTCGGCGTAGCGATGGGCCAGCGCGATCACGGCCTGCACCTCCACCTGCATCGCCTGGAAGAAGGCCAGCTTTTCGTCGCGTTCGGCGCCGGGCGGGCGAGCGGCAATTTCCTGCTGCGTGCACGCCAGGTCCGCCAGGATGCCCGACAAGCCTTTGTGCATGATGTCATAGTAGTAGGGCGTTTTGTGCGCCAGTTGAGCGGAGAGGCTGGCGCCTTCGATCTGGGCGCGACTGTATTCGTCGTCGGTGCCGTACCTGGGCAGGCGCGTGCGCACGATGACGCCGTCCTGCAACGTGTTGCCCACGATCAGGTCGTCCGCTTCGATGGCGATGGGCATTTCCAGCAGCACCTTGCGCACGGCCGCGGCCTTGCGCAGAATGAGGGGCTGCTGCGCCATGCCCGGCTCGGCGAAGATGTCCAGGTCGTCGCCCCACACGATTTGCGTGCGCGTCATGCGTGAGCGCACGACGTCGTACAGCCGTTGCGTGCGCGCCGTATAGCCGCGCAGTGCAGGCGCGGTCCGCGCGCGGTCCAGCGATGGCAAGGCCTCGGTGAACGCGGCCGGCCCGCCGCCGTTGCTGCCGTTGCGGGCGGTTGCGTCTTCGCGTGCGGTGGTTTGGACGGGTTGCAGGATTGCCATAGCGTGCGCCTCCAGTCGTTAGCCGCCGATTTGCACGTGCAGACCGTGCCGGCGGCAAATGTCCGCTAATTGGTTCATCGTCTCTTCGCTTTGCGTCACAGCATCCGGCAGCGCGAAGTCGCGATCCAGCCATTCATACTTGGCCCCCGCCGCCCCGTTGTAGGGCAGCAGCACGATGCGCGGCAGGTCCAGGCTCGCCACCAGGCGCGCCACGTCCTCGATCTGCTGCGGGCTGTCGTTGACGCCGGCAATGCACGGCACGCGCACGTGGATCTCGCTGCCCAGGCGCGCCAAGCGCTGCAGGTTGTCCAGGATCACGCGGTTGTGTACGCCGGTAAAGCGCCGGTGCGAGTCCGGATCGACAAACTTGATGTCGTACAGAAAGAGGTCGGTGACGCTCGCCAGCGAGGCCATCACCTGCCACGTGGCGTAGCCGGTGGTCTCCAGCGCGGTGTGGATGCCCGCCTCGCGGCAGGCGAGCAGGAAGTGGTAGGCAAAGGCCGGCTGCCGCGCCGGTTCGCCGCCGCTGAGCGTCACGCCGCCGCCCGAGCTGCGGAAGAAAGGCAGGTCCTTCTGCACCTGGGCGACCAACTCGCCCACGCTGATCACGGAACCCGCCATCTTGAGCGCGCCCGGGTAGCAGACCTCGACGCACAAACCGCAGGCGTCACAGCGCGCGCGGTCCAAAATCACCGCCTCGCCGTTGGCATTGCCGTCCCCGCCCCCGTTGCCGCCGATGCTCAGGGCGCCCTGGGGGCATACTTCCAGGCACAGCCCGCAGCCGGTGCAGCGCTCCGCCTGGTAGATCAACTCCGCCTGATTGAGCCGCGACTCCGGGCTGTGGCACCAGATGCAGGCGAGCGGACAGCCCTTGAGAAAGACAGTCGTGCGGATGCCCGGCCCGTCGTGCGAGGCGAACTTGTCGATGTCGAGCAGGAGGCCCTGCACCGCGCGGTCGGCGGTGGCTGAGGCGAGAAGGGTGGAGGCAGACAGCATTTTCACTTGCCCGGTAGAGGGTCGTATGCACCGTATACGCTGTGATAGACCAGAACTATATCACGAAACCCTGTTTTTGGGTACAGGCAGACGGCAGGGGACGGTGGGGGCCACGAAGCCGCAACTGCTCTTGCGACCGTTGCGGGTGGATAAGAAGAGCAACGAAATCAGCGCCCCAACACTTCCGCGCCGCGCCCTTGCTGGATGAGGGGGACATATGTTTCCAGCCGGCGTTGGACCATGGAGTCGGTGAGGTCAACAGTGCGGCGCTCCTCCGCGGCGAGGTAGGCGGCCATCACCAAGCGCGTGATCTCCAGGCCATAGCTCCAGGGCAGCAAGCCGTCGCGCCCGGCCAAGAAGGCCGCGGCCGCGTCGGCGTTTTCGTCCGGGTAGCCGTAGAGGTCCGCTTCGTTGTGATGCACGGTCAACAGCCCGCGCGAGGCTGTGGCCTTTTCGATGGCGCGCTCGGCGTCGGCGGTCGCCTCGGCGGCAGCGTCACCGATGAAGATCTGCCCGCTGGCAAGCAGGGTATTGACCTCGAAAGCATAGCCCGGCCCCATGCCCTCGACGAGCAGGCGCAAGCCCTGTTTCTCGAACATCCACGAGTTGGTGAACTGCGCCTTGACCAATTGGCCAGAATCCGGATGGCGATAGGTAATGACGCCGGTGGCGAAGTCCTCGGCGGGCGTTTGAGCATAGTCCACGCCGAAGCGCTCGCGCAGCCGCTGCCGCCACACGGGCAAACCCCACTTGAGCAGCCCTACCTCGGCGCTGACCGAGACCGGCGTCAGATAAGCCGGCGGCTTGCCCGGCGGGGTAAGGGCGTGACGCCCCACGGCAATGCTATGGCAGCCCATGTCCGCCAGCGCGCCGCCGCCCTGGCGCACGGGGTCCCAGAACCAGGCTTCGTGCGGGCCGCCGTGTTCTTCGGAGGAGCGCACCAGCATGGGCGACCCCATACTGCGCTGCTGCGGGGCAAGCTGGGCCAACAGCGCGGCCAGCGGCTTCATGAAGATCTGATTCTCGAAATAAGCCGTGCGCAGGTTAACGGATGCGGCCAGTTCGACCAGGCGGCGCGCCTCCGCCACGTTGCGCGCCAGCGGCTTTTCGCAGATCACGCCCAGCAGCGCCGCGCCCCCGCGCACGGCCTCCACGATCTCCTCGACCATCTCGACGCGGGTATAGTTGGGCGCGTAGAGGGCGAGCGCGTCCACGTGCTGCGCCATCTCCGCGATCCCGTTGTAGACCACGGGGTCGCCTACACCCAGGCTGCGCGCCAGGCCAGCCAACGCTTCGGCATGGGCGCGCGTGCGCGAGCAGATGCCCGCCACCTCGACGCCGCGCACCTGCGCCAGCGCCTGCACCCGGAACTTGGCAATAAAACCGGCCCCCACCATGCCGAGCTTCAGGGTTTGCATAGGCTTCTCCTCCTGGGTGATCCGGCGCGGTTTCTTGAGCGTAGCGGCTGCTGCCCCAGTGTTAGCGGGCTGTGCTTGCCGCCGCTGTCGAGGCGCTCAGCAGCGGCAGAAAAGCGACCGCGGGACCGATGGGCGTTTCGTCACGCGCCAGCTTGGTGACAAAGCCGTCGCGCCCGCCCACGGCGTTGCGCACATCCGTCGCCGCAGACGGGTCGAAGTCGACGCTTCCCTGGAACGAGCCGCCCACGATCACGTTGTTCTCGGCGTCACGCGCCAGCGCCCAGCCGATGTCTTCCTGCGCGCCGCCGATAGCACGCGCGGCGTAGAAGGCGCCGGTAGTCGCATAGCGGCCCACAAACACGTCATCGCTGCCCGCGCTGCCCAGGAAGACTTGCCCCTCGCCGGGGTTGAAGTCGACGGCATTCTGGAAGCTGCCGGTCACATAGATGTCGCCTCGGTTGCCGGCGAGCACGTCCTCGCCGCGGTCCGAGCCGGGGCCGCCGATGCCCGTAGCCCACAGCAAAGCGCCGTCGCGGCTGAACTTTGCCAGCAGCACGTCCTCTTGGCCGCGCGTGGTAAGCGTGAACACCGCACCGACGTTCTTAAGCCTAACTGCAGCCTCCGCCTCAAAAGCGCCCGTCAAGTAGACGTCGCCGGCCTCGTCCAGCGCCACGGCAGGGCGCTCGTCCTCCTCGCGCCCGCCCACCACAATCGACCACGTCCAGCCGGCGTTGTCATTGTATTTGACGAGGAAGATGTCTTCCTTGCCCGCGCTGCGCTGTTCATCCTCTAATTCATCCTGATCGAGGTCGATCTTGCCCAGGAAATCGCCAGCGATATAGACGTTGCCGCCCCCGTCGGCGGTAATATCGCGGCCGATGGCATCGTCGTTCCCGCCCATCGACCAGGCG
>JBBSBO010000222.1:0-5326 GCA_038251215.1 Caldilineales bacterium | reverse complement strand
TTCTTTTTATTCCCTCCCCCAACATCTTAATTGCGCATTTCTCAAGAACGAATGTCTTCACGCACTTTCAGCGCCGGCTCGCATATCATGCGGCGCAGCGGCCGTCCGTGTTTTTACACGAGGCGGCTTTTTCGATCCTGGGCAATTCCGTCACATTGCGTTGTTCATTGTGTTTTTCATTTCCTCGCTAGACAATCAGCATAGCGTCGCCGAAGCTGAAGAAGCGATAGCCTTCACGTTTGGCCTCCTCGTAGGCGCGCAGGAGGATCTGGTGGCCTGCATCGACCTCGTTGGGGTGCGCCTGCGCGATGAAGGCGGCAACAAGCATGAGCAGGCTGGAGCGCGGGAGGTGAAAATTGGTGATCAGCGCATCCACGGCGCGGAAGCGATAACCTGGACGGATGAACAGGTCCACTGCCCCGCTGAATGCGGCTGTGCGTTGCCAGGGGCAAGCCTGCACATCGTAGGGGTCGATGCCCTGTGCGCCGGTTGACCCCCACTCGAGCGTGCGCACGGACGTCGTGCCCACGGCGACGATGCGCCCGCCTTGCAGCGTGACGTCGTTGATGCGGCGGGCGACGTCGCGCGGCAGCTCGGCCCATTCGCTGTGGATGGCGTGGTCCTCGATCTCTGGGCTGGATACGGGCTGAAAGGTGTCTAGCCCCACGTGCAGAGTGACGGTGTCGAATTCGATGCCGGCGCGGCGCAGGTCGATCAATAGGTCGGGCGTGAAGTGCAGCCCCGCCGTGGGGGCGGCGACGCTGCCGTCGTGGCGGCTGAAGACAGTCTGATAGCGCTCACGGTCGCCCGCATAGTGCGTGATATAGGGCGGGAGCGGGATCTCGCCGAGCGACGGAAGTAAATTGCCGATGGCGGCAGAGAAGCGCACGGTACGCTTGCCTGTGGCGTCCACGCCGACGATGGTCGCCTCGAGCGCGCCAAGCTCAGCGCCGGCTGCGAGCGATAGGCGGGCGCCTTCTTGCAGGCCGCGGCCCCTAACGAGGCATTCCCACACTTGCCCGTCATCGTCCAGTGGGTGCAGCAAGAAGATTTCCACTTTGCCGCCGGTCGGTTTGACGGCGTGGAGGCGAGCGGCGATAACGCGGCTGTCATTAGCTACGAGCAGATCGCCGGGGTGCAGGTATTCGCCGATGTCGGAGAAGCGGCGATGCTGCATGGTTCCTGTGGCGCGCTCCAGCACTAGCAGACGGCTGCTGTCGCGCGGTTCGGCGGGCTGTTGCGCGATGAATGACGGCGGCAAGTCGTAGTCAAACAGGCTGGTTTTCATGCGTGTTCAACCACGCGCGTGGCGTGGCAGGCAGCTAGGAAGCTGTCCCAGATCAGGCGATGGCTCGGCTCCAACTCGAAGATGCGTTCGGGGTGCCATTGCACGCCCAGCGCCCAGCGATGGCGCAAGCTCTCGATCGCTTCGACGAGCCAATCGTCGGGGTGTGCAAAGGCGGAGGCAAAGAATCCCGGTGCGAGGTCGCTGCGGTTGATGCCTTGATGGTGGAAGGTATTAACCTGCATGGCTTCCGCGCCGACCATGCGCTGCAGGTTGGTATTGGGCTGCAGGTCGACGCGATGGTAGGCGGTTTGCCCGGCGGACGAGCGATGGCCGTCGAAGTGCTGGCGCAGCGAGCCGCCGGCGGCGACATTCAGCGCCTGGCAGCCGCGGCAAATGCCAAAGACGGGCAGGTCGCGCTGAAGCGCCGTGCGTAATAGGTTCAATTCCAGTTCGTCGCGCCCCAAGCTGATATGTTTCGGCTCCGCGCCGTCCAGCTCTTGTCCAAAATACTTGGGATGAACGTCTCCCCCGCCGGAGGCTACCAGGCCGTAAAGGTGGTCGAGGATCGCGTCGGGCAGCCGCCCGTCGCTATCCGGCGTATAGCTGCTGCCATCCGGCAAAACTGCGGGCGTGTCCGGCGTGAGGATGACGACCTGGGCACCGGCCTGGGCGAGAAAATCGAGATAGTTATGGGTGTTCTTGCTGAGCCACTCGGCGTCGCCGTGGGCTGAGGTAACACCGATGAGCAACGGCGATGGATGGGGCGTATCGGGCATGGAAGGCAGCTCCTCAATGACAAGGCAAACGATCCGAACATGGCGCGTAGAAGATGCTAACGCAAATGGCGATTCTGTGCGAATTTCCAGTGTGTGATATAAGTGAGGCAGGTCAAGCGCCACACGCAGGCTCAAGCCGAGGCGAGGCGCGCAGCGACGCAAGGATTCGCAACGAAATGTCTTCTTCCGTGTTTGTTCTCCTCATCCTCCTGCTCGTGATGATCGGCCTAGCCGGTGCGGGCATCTTCTTCTATGTGTACTGGCGGCGCGTGCAGATGCCTGTGCCGAGCCTCGACGGCGAGCTTCGGTTGGAATGCCTCGACGCGCCGGTTGAGGTGCTGCGCGACCGCTATGGCATCCCGCACATCCATGCGCAGAACGACGCCGATCTCTTCCGAGCGCTGGGCTTTACACACGCGCAGGACCGGTTGTGGCAGATGGAGCAGAACCGGCGCATTGCCCAGGGCGCTCTGTCCGAGGTGTTTGGCCCGGCCGCGCTCGACGCCGACCGCTTCAGCCGCATCGTCGGCTTTCAGCGAGCGGCACAGATGGAATATGACGCGCTGGATGATGCGACCCGACGCACGCTCGATTTGTATGCCGAGGGGGTGAATGCGTTTGCCGCAGGCGATCCAGGCAAACTGGCGGCGGAGTTCAACCTCTTGCGCTTTGCGCCCCGACCGTGGGCAGGCCTGGATACGCTGGCCTACGCCAAAAGCGTGGCCTGGAGCATGAGCGTGAACTGGGAGAGCGAGCTGGTGCGCCTACAGCTTATGAGCAGGCTGGGACCGATCCGGGCGGCAGACTTGGAGCCGGATTACCCGGCGGAGAACCCGGTTATTTTGGAGGCGCTGGGCAGCCAGGATGTCATCCGCCTGTTGCAGATGGCCGGTTTGATGCTCAATCAATATGAGGCCGTCAAGGGCCGGCTGGGGCTGGAGGGCGAAGGCCGCGGCAGCAACAGTTGGGTGCTGGCGCCGAAGCGCAGCGCCACGCGTCGCCCGTTGTTGTGCAACGACCCGCACTTGACCGTGCAGACGCCGAGTGCGTGGTATGAAGCCCATCTGTCGTCGCCGGGCATGGAGGTGAGCGGCGCTACGCTGCCCGGCATCCCTGCCGTGATGATCGGGCACAACGGTCACATCGCCTGGGGCATGACGGCGGCGCTGTGCGATGTCCAGGACTTATTTGTGGAGCGGCGCCATCCTGACGAGGCCGATCTGTTCGAGGCCGAAGAAGGTTGGGCGCGAGCTGCCGTACTCGAAGAGGAGATTATCGTTAAGGGGCAAGCCGTGCCGCATGTCGAGCGCGTGGTGATCACGCGGCACGGCCCGTTGATGGATGGGCTGGCCGGCACTGCGCAAGCCGTAGTCGGCAGCCGGCTCTCGTTTGCTCTCAAGTGGACGGGCCACGAGGCAGGTGGCACGTTGCGCTCGCTGCTGGCGCTGAACCGCGCGACGGATTGGGCGACGTTCCAGGCTGCGCTGGCAGACTGGGCCGACCCGCCGCAGAACGTGACCTTCGCCGATGGTGAAGGCAATATCGGCTATGTGCTGGCGGGGCGAATTCCCGAACGGCCTCATCATTTGGGCTTAATGCCGGCGCCAGGCTGGGAGAGCGGGCAGGAGTGGGCCGGCTATATTCCCGCAAGCGAGCTGCCGCGCCTCTTCAATCCGGCGTCGGGCGCGATTGTGACGGCGAACAACAAGATTGTCGGCGATGAGTACGCGCATTTCTTGGGCGCGGAGTACGCTCCCGGCTGGCGGGCAAGCCGCATCGCCGAGATGTTGGCGGAGAAGGAGCGACACGGTCTGCGCGACATGGCCGAGATCCAGCTCGATACGGGCAGCAAATTTGCGGCGCGATTGGCGCCCCGGTTTGGCCGCCTTGAGCCTGTGGATGCGTTCGAGAAGGTCGCAGCGGGCTATTTGCGCCGCTGGGACTATCGCATGGAGGCGGATAGCCCGGCCGCGTTAATCTTCCACTATTGTTGGCTCAACCTGTTTGACATAACCTTGGGCGAGGCGCTCGGCCCTGCTCGCGAGGGCTATCTCGGCATCAGCTTGACGCCGCTGTTTGTGGTGCATGGCTTTCGTCTGCGCGCCTCGACGCGCCTGCTGGAGATCATCGAGCAGCAGCCCGAGTCCTTCTGGTACGGGGCTGACGAAAGTGGCGCGGCGCGCTCGCGCAATACGGTGTTGCGCACGGCGCTGGCGCGGGCCGTGCGCCAGATTCGCGCTGAGTTTGGCGATAACGCCCGCCGCTGGGATTGGGGGCGTGCGCACCAGGTGCGCTATGTGCATCCATTGGGAGGGGTGCGCGTATTGCGCATCTTCTTCAATCGCGGCCCGTTCCCCGTGGGCGGCGATATGACCACGCCCAACCAGACCGGAAGCGTGCCGGTGTTGCCGCCCGGATTGGTCAATGTGGCCGCGACGTATCGCCAGATCTATGACGTGGGCGAGTGGGAGAATGCACAGACCGTGATCCACACGGGGCAATCGGGCCATCCGATGTCGGATCAGTACGACGACCAGATGGGCATGTGGCGTGAAGGGGTATATCATGCCATGCCGTGGTCACAGGAGGCGGTGGACGCGGCGGCTGTCCATCGGCTTTCATTGCAGCCGAGCCGCGCCGATGCTTAGCCGTGCGGTTCGGCGCGAACGCTTTCGTCTTTGTCGATTCTCACGTTATCCTGCTCGAATGAATGAGCTGATCGAAACGAAGCCTTGAACCAAACAATGGAGCCTACCAAATGACCAATCAGAATGTAGAGCAAAACCTAGAGCAGAATCAAGAGGCAAACGGGCTTGTGCTGCGCCATGCGATCGTGGGCGTCGGCGCCGGCATCCTCAGCCAGCACCGGCTCGGCCTGGCGTTGCCGTCCGTGGAGATCGTGGGCGTAAGCGATGTCAACGAGGCGACGGGACGCGCCCGTGCAGAGGAATTCGGCTGCCCGTTCTTCGCCGATCATCGCGCCCTGTTGGAGGCGACCCAGCCTGATGTCACGGTTGTGTTGACGCCGCATCCTTTTCATGCTGCCATCGTTATCGACGCGCTGAACGCGGGCAGCCATGTGCTGGTGGAGAAGCCGATGGCGGTCGAAGTAGCCGAAGCTGATGCGATGATCGAAGCGGCGGACCGCAACGGCAAGGTGCTGACGATCAATTTCCAGCAGCGCTTCCGGCCGGAGATCATGGCGGCTTATGAGTTGATCCGCAGCGGCGCCTTGGGCGAGTTGCAGCGTGTGGAAATGGTG
>JBBSBO010000221.1:0-5367 GCA_038251215.1 Caldilineales bacterium | reverse complement strand
CGGCACGCCCGGCAACGACATGAAGCTCAGCCTCACGCGCGTCGAGTCCAACCGAAACTTCGCCAACAAGATGTGGAACGCCGCCCGTTTCGTCGTGATGAACCTCGCGGACGACGACCTCGATCTGAGCGAAGCAACGGAAGACGAGTCGTGGGAGTATGACGCCTTCAATCGCAGCTACGCCCTGCCCGCCCTGGACACGCTGTCATTAGCCGACCGCTGGATCCTCAGCCGCCTCCAACACACGCAGGACGAGGTCACGCGCCTGATCGAGAACTATCAACTGGGCGAGGCAGGCCGGCAGCTTTACGAGTTCGTCTGGAGCGAATATTGCGACTGGTACATCGAAGCCGCCAAGACGCGCCTCTACTCCGGCTCGCCCGCCGAAGCGCACGCCACGCGCCAGGTGCTCGCCTACGTGCTGGAACACAGCATGCGCCTGCTGCACCCCTTCATGCCCTTCGTCACCGAGACCATCTGGCAGAATCTTCCCAAATTGGCCGGCGGCGGCCGCGCCCTGATCGTCTCGCGTTGGCCGCATATCACGGGCCTGTTCGACGAGAGTGTTGAAGACGCCTTCACCCGGCTGCAAGACACCGTGCGCGCCATCCGCAACGCGCGCAGCGAATACGACGTCGAAGCCGCCCGCCGCATCGCCGCCCAGTTCAGCGCCGCCGAATATCAGCGTTTGATCGAAGACAACCTGGCGCTGATCGCCGCCCTGGCGCGCCTGGACCCGGACAAGGTCCTGTTGGCCGCGGACCTGCCGGCGCCGGAAAAAGCCATCACGCTGACCGCCGGCGGTATCACCGTCTACCTGCCCCTGGCGGGCATGGTCGATCTCGAGGCTGAGCGGGCGCGGCTGGCAAAGGAAATGGCGCAGGTCGACGAGCAGATCCGCCGCAGCGTGGACCTGCTCGGCAATCCTGGCTTCGTCAACAAGGCGCCCGCACATGTGATCGAACGCGAGCGCGCCAAGCAGGCCGAACTCGGCGAGCGCAAAGCCCAATTGGCGCAGCGGCTTACCGAAATCTAGACTGCCTGCGCATAGAATGAGACCGGCAGCGCCACCGCTGAATAATAGGCGCAGGACGCGGCCAAATGGCCCGGCAAATCACGTCGCGCCAAGATGTCCAGAAAATCGTGAATGTTTTGACAAGCATAGGGCCGTATGCTATAGTCCGAAGCCGATTGACGCCTTGAAAAAACAGGCAAATAGCACGAATAACGGTTCCAACCATCGCTTTATAAGGGTCCGGCGCCGCAATCATCTGGTTTGCGCCTGCCACGCGGCAGATCGCCGCACGACCCGTGCGTGAAGGCAAGGAGGCCACATCCACATGGCGGAGAAGATTTCCGACTTGTCCGGCGCAGAGCGCGAGCAGCGCATCGCTGAACTGAAGCAGAAGATGCACGCAGCTGCAAAGCGTGCCCAGGCGGAACATGCCGACGAAGAACGCCCTGCCGCACAGGCCGGCCCGCCGTCCCAGCCCGCGGCCATAGCCGAGGCCGCACCGACAGTTGCCACGCCGGCAGCCGCGACGGCTACGCAAGAGGCCGTCGCGGCTGAGGCGCCTGTGGCCGCAGCCGCTCTCGCCGAGCCGGCTCCCAAAGCGGCCCCGAAAGCCGCGCCGCGCCCGGAAAAACGGGACGCCCCTTCGGGCAACGGCGCCGCGCCCAAAGCCGCGCCGCGCCCGGCCCCTGCGCCCGCAGCGGAAGCGCAGGGCCCCTCGACCGCCGATATGAATCGCCGTGAGTTCCTCACCTATGCCTGGGGCGGCGCCCTGGGTTTTCTCGCCCTCGGCGGCGCGGTCGGCTCTTTCCTCTTCATGTATCCGCGTTTCAAGGCAGGCGAGTTCGGCGGCAAATTCTTTATCGGGCCGGAAAGCGTCCTGCCGGACGCCTCCGCCGCGCCCGTGCCGCAGCCCACCGGCAAGTTCTGGCTGGTAAGGACCGAAGAGGGCGAGCCACGTGCGCTGTACATGGTCTGCACCCATCTAGGTTGCCTGTACAAGTGGGAGGCCTCCAACGTGCGCTTCGAGTGCCCCTGCCACGGCTCCAAGTTCACGCATGACGGCTACTACATCGAAGGCCCCGCCCCGCGCTCGCTTGACACCTTCATCATCAGCGTGGAAGAAGGCCAGGTCGTTGTCGACACCGGCGCCAAGATCATCGGCAACCCCTCCAGCGAATCACCGGCGCGCGCCGTAGCCTAGTACCGGGTCGAACATAGGGCCTCCCGCGCAGTCATGCTCCGGCAGGGGCGCCCGCGTCCAATTCTTTATGCATTGCTGTGTGAAACGGAGTCCAAATGGCTGTTCAACCTGAGGTTCAGAACAAAGGTATTCTGAAATCTGCGGCGGGAATTGCCGACGACGTCTTTACGCGCGTCACCGCCGGCATCAGCGCCGGGGAGTTCCGGCGCATGTTGCGCGGCGAGGCGCCCGGGCGTCCCAACCCGCGCCTCAAGCCCCACTCGGAGTCATTTATACTCCACATCAAGCCGACGTATTATCACGAAAGCGTCACGCGCTTTACGCATACGTTTCGGCTTGGCCTGCTCTCGACCTATCTCTTCCTCGTTGAGACCATCACCGGCATTTTCTTGATGATCTGGTATGCGCCCTCCCCGGACCGCGCCTACAGCGACATGATTCGCCTGCTCAGCAGCGTGCCCTTCGGCCAGTTCATGCGCGACGTTCATCGCCTGGGCGCGGAGATGATGGTCGCCATCGTCACGCTGCACATGGTGCGCACCTATCTGACGGGCAGCTACAAGGCGCCGCGCCAGTTTACCTGGTTCACCGGCGTGCTGCTGCTCGTGATCACGCTCTTCCTCAGCTTCTCCGGCTATCTGTTGCCCTGGGACCAGCTCGCCTTCTGGGCGGTGACCATCGGCACCTCTATGGCCGAAGCCGTGCCGCCCAAGATTGTGGGCGAAACCGTCAACCTGCTGGCCCGCGGCGCGCCGGACATCGGGGCCAACGGGCTGCTGCGCTTCTACTTGCTGCACGTCTTCTTCCTGCCCATCCTGCTGATCCTCTTCTTCTTTGTACACTACTACAAGGTCGTACACTTCGGCATCAGCCTGCCCGCCGCCGAGGAAGAAGTGGGCCAGGATTCGGCTAACAAAGTGCCTGCCGACCGCCGCGTCTATTTCTTACCGGACGTGCTGATCGACGAAGCCTCCTTCCTCATCGGCTTCACCGCGCTGATGATTTTGATCACGGCCTTCTTCTTCCAGGCCCCGCTCGAGTCGATCGCCAACCCGCAATCGACCCCGCTGCACACCGTAGCCCCCTGGTACTTCTACTGGCTGCAAGGCATGCTCAAAATCGCCGACAAGATGATCGCCGGCGTGATCCTGCCCGGCGTTTTGCTCGTCCTGCTCATCGCCATCCCTTACCTGGACCAGAACCCGAGCCGCCGGTTTAAGGATCGTCGCGTCGCTATCATCAGCGGCATTGTCGCCGGCATAGTCATGATCATCCTCAGTTGGATGGGCACGCCCCAATACGCCGTGCGAGCTGCTCCCGCCGTGGAAATCGTGCAGGAGCTGATGCCCGAAGAAGGCGCCGGCCTCATCCGCGAGATCGGCTACGCTCACATGCCGCTCGGCACGTTCGACACGCGTGAAGAGCTGCACAGCGACGACCCCAAGTTCAACGAAGTCCTCGAAGAGTTTCAGGCCTCGGTCTTGCACTTCGACGAGACCGACCCCGACTTCAACAACGCCTACGGCATCCTGGAGATCACGCAGAACCAGCCCTCTCTCAAGAAGATCCGTTGGGAGATTCACTGGCTGAGCGCCGACGGGGCGGAGGAGGTCTTCCGTCGTGCCTTCTTCCTGCACGAAGATTCCTTATACTGGGAGCAGTATGCGCCGCGGGACTTCGAGTTCCTCCAACCGGCTGCGGAAGGGGAGTAACCGAACCCATGCAAAAACCCTGGTACTCGTATCTCTACGTCAAATCGCCGATCGTTAAGATCATCCTGGGCATCCTCGGCGTGATGCTCTCCCTGGCGCTGCTCCTCTTCATCGGCCTGATTGACGGCCCGCGCATGGAAGCGCAGACCGGCAACTGGGATGGGCGCAGCATCGAGAAAGGCGCCGAGATCTTCGCCAACAACTGCGCCACGTGCCACGGCGCCGAGGGTCACGGCAACCCCGGCCCCGCGCTCAACAGCCATTACTTCTTTACCCAGCGCCTGAAGGATGTCGGCTTCACCGGCTCGCAGCAGGACTACATCGAACTGACCGTCGCCGCCGGGCGCCCCAGCAAAGCCAATTCCCAGTGGGGCGTAATGATGGCGACCTGGGGCCATGAGTACGGCGGCCCCCTGCGCGCCGACCAGGTGGTGCATGTTTCCGCCTACATCATGAACTGGGAAGAAAGCGCCCTGCAGCAGACCGCCGAGACCGACCCCTGGATCCCGTTCCAGGATACGCCCTCCAAAGGTTCGCCCTACGCGGACGGCGCCGTCGCCGCCGAACCGGTCCAGCCGGCTGGCGAACCGCGTCCGCCGCAAGAGTTATTTACGGCCATGGCCTGCTCCGGCTGTCACGTACTCGACCAGTTGCAGACAGACACGAACCGCGGCGCAGTCGGGCCGAACATGGGCAACCTCCCCGAAGAGGCCGGCCAATTCGTGGCAGGTCAAACGGCCGAGGAATATGTCCACAACAGCATCGTCAACCCCAACGACTTCATCGTGCCCGGGTATCAGCCCAACATCATGCCCCAAAACTTCGCCGAGCGCATGAGCGAAGAGGAAATCAACGGGCTGGTCGCGTGGCTGCTTGACCCCAATCGCCAACCCTAACCGTGAATGACCTGCGCACGTGCAGACGCCTCGCCTGGATAAGCCGGGCAAGGCGTCTGCACGGCATCTGCGGGCGCGGAGCAGTCGGCCCGGCTACTCGCCGCGCAGACTGCCCGTCCGCATGCCAGCCGGAAACACCATGCCGCGCCCCTATCAATTGACCGCCGACCCGCTCTACTACGTCATGGGCGCCATCTTCGCCCTGCTGACGACGGCCTTGCCCGCGGCGTTCGGTCTGTCTCGCTTCCTGCCCCTCGGTCAAGCCATCGTATTGACCATTTTCATCGCCCTCCCGTTGCGCAAAGGTCTCGTGCGCCCCGCCGCCCTCATGCTCGGCCTATGGCTTGTTCTGCAACTCGCGGCCATCTCCGCGGTCGCCTGGCTGGCCCCCAATCAAGCCGAGCGCGCCATAGCCGGCGGCTTTGAGTTGCGCACCGGCCTGCTCGCCTGGCTCTTCGCCGGCGCGCCGCTGCCGCGCAGCCTGGTTGAACAGCCGCTCGCTTTCCTGGTTGAACTGGCGGGCGTCACGCTGGGCAGCCTGCT
>JBBSBO010000220.1:0-5374 GCA_038251215.1 Caldilineales bacterium | reverse complement strand
TGCTTTGCAAGATCACGAAAGGAAAACAGCACCATGATCCGTAAACAACCATTTGGTCGCACCGGGCACATGAGTACGGTCACGCTCTTCGGCGCGGCGGCGCTGGGCAGGGTGACGCAAGCCGAGGCCGACCGCACGCTTGACCTGCTGCTGGAGTACGGCGTCAACCACATCGACACCGCCGCCAGCTATGGCGATGCCGAGCTGCGCATCGCGCCGTGGATGAAGAACCATCGCAAGGATTTCTTCCTGGCGACCAAGACCGGCGAACGCACCTATGACAAGGCCAAGGAAGAGCTGCATCGCTCGTTGGAGCGCATGCAAGTGGACCAGATCGACCTATGGCAGTTCCACAACCTGGTGAACCCGGACGACTGGGACATCGCCATGGGGCCGGGCGGCGTACTCGAGGCTGCCATCGAGGCGCGCGAGCAGGGGTTGATCCGCTTCATCGGCGTCACGGGGCACGGGCTGAACATTCCCGTGATGCACCGGCGCAGCCTGGAGCGCTTCGACTTCGACTCCGTGCTCTTCCCGGTCAACTACCCGCTGATGCAGAACGAGCGCTACGCTTCTGACGTCGACAAGCTGCTGACACTGGTCAAGGAGCGCGGCATCGCGGCGCAGACGATCAAGTCGATCACGCAAGGCCCGTGGGCCACGACCGAGCGCACGCGTTCTGTGTGGTATCAGCCATTGGAAGACCAGGCCGACATCGACTTGGCCGTACACTGGATTCTAGGCAAGGGCTATATCTTCCTCAACACGGTGGGCGATATCTATGTATTGCCTAGGGTACTGGACGCCGCCAGCCGCTATGAAACGCAGCCGAGCGACGAGCAGATGAAGCGTCTGGTGGAGGAGCAGCACATGACGCCGCTCTTCGCCGGATAGATTGTTGCTTCCGTTGTAGATAACTAAACAAAACGCCAGGCCGTGGAAGCGGCCTGGCGTTTTGTTTGCGTTTAGTCAGTACCTTCGCTTACTCCACGATCACCCGATCGGTGGCGCTGCGTCCGAAGACCTCCGGCGCGTACATCTCTTCCGCCTTGGCGGGCGGCACGACGAACGAGCCGGGCGTGGTGGCGCGGGCGACGTAAGAGTATTGGTAGACGCCCTCCCACAGCAGTGACGTGAAGGCCTCGGCGCGGGCGTCGCGCAGATTCTGATGCTCATACCACGGACCCCACCACCACCAGCGATAGGGCGTCGCCCCGCCGGGGCCGGTCGCATCTGCGGGGGCGGCGGGGATGTCCTCGGATACGGCGAGCGCGGGGTTGATGCTCTCCAGCCCAGCGGGCAGCGGGTCGACCAGCGCTACGTGATAGCGCCGCGTGTTCGCCACCATGTCGAGCGTGATGCGCACACGTGCGCCCGCCTTGATGCGCCATGTGCCATCGGCGTCGCGCTGCACGTCCGCCGGGTCGTCGACCGCGGCATAGGTGCGCTGCACGGTGAAGCCCATGTCCAGCGGCTCCAGGTCCAGGTCCTGCGGCGCATAGCGCAGGCCGAGGCGGTAGTAGAGGCGGCCCTCGCCCTCTTTCTGCACGATCAGGTCGCTTGTCGAACCCGCCGGCGCGCTGTCCAGCAGGTAGGACATGGGCACGGTCGTACTCTGGCGGTCGGTGCTGCGGCCCTGGTATGTGTGCTCGCCGATGTAGGCGTCGCCCAGCCACATGCGCGCCACGAAGTCGGGCGTGACGGCCTCGTAGGTGTTGAAGTAGCGGTCCATCGCCAGCAGCACGAAGACATTCTCCTGCGTGTTGTCCCAGCGCCCGGCTGTACGGTGCGCCAACAGCCCGGCGACCACCTTGGGGATCAGGTCGCTGTCCGGACTGTCGTTGATCAGCGCGTCGAGTACGACGGCGTCGGTGCGGCGGTTGCTGTGCAGCATCATGTAGGCTTCATCGCCGTAAGAGGTGATGAAGTTGGCCGCGCCCGCCGTCTCGACCGCACGGTTGTTAACGTAGACGCGGATCTTGTCGACCTCGGCTGCAGAGGCGGGGTCGCCGCTGAGCACCTGCCATAGCCAGGCGATGGCCTCGAGCGACTGCTCGTCCAGCGGGCGGCTATTGAGCAGATTGCGCGCCTGGGGCGCGTCCACGTCGCCCATCAGGTCGCGCACGTAGATAGCGTAGGCGCTGAGGGCGTGGCGCACCTCCACGCTATATCCGGCGGGGTAGTAGCTCTCGATGTTGCGCAGATAGTTGAGCGAGCGGTCCAGCATATCGGCGGGCACATCATAGCCCTTGTCGCGTGCGCGCTGCAGGGCGTGGGCGGCATGGATGCTGTGGAAGGGGATGGACTCGCGCCCGCGCGTCCAGATGGGGAAGCCGCCGTCCATGTTCTGCATCTGTTGCAGGCGTAGCACATCTTTGTCGACGGACGCTGCCATCTCTTCCGGCGAGGGCAAGTCTTCAGCCTGGAAGGCGGTGAGCACGTCGCGCAGCGCGGCGATGCCGAGGATGCGCGAGGCGATCTGCTCGGAGCACTCGAAGGGGTAGCGCACCAGGTAGAGCACGGCGTCGGTCAGCGTTTGCAGCGCCGTGGACGACGTGTTAATTTCCAGGCCGCCGAACTGCGGGAAGACGTTGTCGGGCGACAGGATCGGCTGCACGATGGAGCCTTCGTCCACGACGCCGTAGGTGGCGAAGGCTTCGCTGGTGGCGGGCGTGTAGACGGGCAGCTCGACCGTCGCCGCGTCGGCTAGGTCGCCGGACACGGCTGCGATCTGGATGCGCGCCGTGCCCGCGTTGAGCGTGCCGGCGGGGAAGCGCACCTCGCGGCGGTCGTTGGCGGGAATCTCGACGCGCTGCCCGGCAGGCTCAGCCAGGTCGAGGTTGGCGGCGCGCACGGCTACGTCCACTTGCAGCGCTTCGTCGGTCTGGTTCTGCACGACGATGGGCAGCTCGAAGCGGTCGCCGAAGTTGAGGAAGCGCGGGGCCGCGGGGCGCACCATCAGCGGCAGACGTGCCGTGAGGTTGGCCTCGGCGGAGCCGAAGAGCTTCTCGCCGGCGACGGCGGTGACCATGATGCGGTAGCGCGTGAGGTTGTCGGGCAGCTTGACGTCGACCGTGGCTTGGCCGTTGGCGTCGGTGCGCACGGTAGGGGCGAACACCGCCAGCGGGTTGAAGTCGGCGCGCACGGCGATGGGCGAGCCTGCGTTGTCCGACGCACCAGGCGCGCGTGCCATGTCCATGGCGTCCATCGCCATCATGCCGCCCTCGGCGGCGGGGGCGGGCATGGCGGTAGCCGCGGCCATCATCGGCATCGCCTGTTCGACGACCTTGCTTTGCAGTTGGTCGGCGAGGTCGGCGGGGTTGATCAGGACGATGTTGCTGCGCCCATAGTAGCTGGAGACGCCGTCCGGCCTAACCTGGTAGAAGGTCGCCAGCGGGTCGGACATGGCGTAGGAGGTGAGCGCCAGGATCGCCTCGTCGACGACGACAACGGCCAGTTCGGCGTTGGGCACAACCGCGCCGGCGGCGTCCGTGACGGTGATGGCGAGCGATGTGCTCGCGCCCGGCGCCAGCTCCTTCTGCGCCGGCGTGACGCTCACGGTGAGCGCGCGCGTCAGCGGCGGAATGGAGAGGTTGAGCGAGCCGGATGCGTAGGCGGGCCGTGTGGGCAGGTCGGGCTGAATGTTGCCCTTGTCGTCGACGCGCGGGGCGGCGCCCACGAGGTCCACCGCTACGTGCAGGTTGGGGATGTAGGCGTCTTCAATCGGCACGCGCAGGACATAGGTCGGCTCGTCCATGCGGAAGTGCTCTGTATGTACGATGCCGTTGCGGCGCAGGCTGAGCAGCCCCTCGGCGGGGACGAAAGGCGACTGCACCAGGATTTCGGCGGTGTCGCCCGGCTGGTAGAGTTCCTTGTCGGGGACGAGCAGCGCCTCTTCCTGCTCCACGTTGCGCGCGGGCGGGCGTTGGCCGCCGCTGACCCAGCGCGTGAGTTCGCTGCGGTTCTCGCGGCCCATGCTGTCCTGGATGGTGGCGGCAATGCGGTACTCGCCACCGAGCTGCGTGGTGAAAGTGCAGGAGACCGGCTCCGCCAGCGAGCCGGCGGTGCATTCCTGCACGTCGGCCTCTTTCTCCACCCAATTGCCCGCTTCGTATTTCCACTGCAGGCGGGCGGCGCGAATCTGGATGGGGCGGTCGGCGACGGGGTTGCCGTCCAGATCGGTGACGATGGCGTCGATGATCAGCGGCTCGCCCGCGTCGACGAAGGTGCGCGCGCTGCGCAAGCCGACATAGAGGTCGGCGGGGTGTACAAGCACACTCGTGCTGGAGGCCCAGGCCTGGCGGTTGACGTCCATCACGACGGCTTCGGCGCGCACGCTGTAGGGCTGCGGCTTATCCGCCGACGGGAAGTCGATGCGCAGGACGTGCGTGCCCGAGGCGTCGGTGACGCCTTGGTAGGACTCCGATGTCATGATCCAACCGCCGCCGTCATAGTGGCCATAGCCCCACCACGGAACCCACGTGCCGAAGGTGAAGTCCGGCCAATTGGGCGGCGAGTAGGAGCCGGCCTCGGCGGTGACGTGCCAGTTGGCGTCGGCATTGGGCAGGGGGCCGCCAGCAAAGTAGGCGGCGTGGACGCTGACCGTGGCGTCGCCGCCGACGAAGTAGGGGCCTTCGCCTTCGGGCTGTGTCGTCACCTCGAACTCGGGGCGGCGGAACTCCTGAATTTGGAAGTTGTGATAGTAGTCCGCGCCGCTGACGTTGCCCACGCCCGCCACGCTCAGATAGACCTGGGCATAGCCGAGGTTGGCGTTGTCCGGCAGGGTCACGGCGAAGTCGAAGCCGCCCAGGTCGTTGACATCCGTAACGCCGTCGGCGAGCTGGTTGCCCACCGGGTCAATGACCTGGTAGCGCACGGACGTGGCCCCAGCCAGCAACGCCACATCGCCATCCTGCTTGCTGCCAATGCGTCGCACCCAGCCTTTGATGTGCATCTCTTCGCCGGGGCGATAGATGGCGCGGTCGTCGAAGACGTGCCAGCGCACTTCGTCCCCCGGGTATGTGGCGCCATAACCGCCTAAATACCAATAGTATGTGCTCTGGGGCAGGATGGCGGTATCCGCGCCGGCGCGGGCGATGAGCAGCGGGACGGACGTGTCGCTCAACGTCAACTTCGCCAGGCCGTCGGCCTCCGTAGTGGCGGACTCGCCGCCCAGTTGCAGCTCGACGCCTGGCAGCGGCTCGCCGCCGGACAGCGAGGTGGTCCAGGCCGTCAGCTCGCTGTGGTCGACAAAGGCGTCCAAGCCGATCTGCGTGACCTGCACCCAGGCCTGCACGAACTCGCGCCGTGCTTGCATTCCGAACAGGGAGAAGGGCGGGCGGTCCACGACGACGATCAGATGGCCGGTTTTGCC
>JBBSBO010000219.1:0-5381 GCA_038251215.1 Caldilineales bacterium | reverse complement strand
GCGTCGCCGCGGCAATCGCCTGGCGCGTGATATCGTCCGCGGTCGGCCCTAGCCCTCCGCTTACAATGACTACGTCGCTGCGTAACAGCGCCAACTCCAATACGCCGCGCAGCCGCGCCTCGTTATCGCCGACGGTCGTTTTGTAATACAGGTTCACGCCCGATTCGCGCAGTTGCTGTGCCATCCACGCTGCATTGGTGTCGACTATCTCGCCGAGCAGCAGCTCCGTGCCGGTGGTCACGATCTCCGCGGCGAGTCCGTGATTGGGTTCTTGGCCGGATGCACTCATCTTCATGCTCATAGGTACGCTCCGCAACGGGCAGGCACTAGATCATCAGCGCGATTTGGCCGTGCAGCGATTTCATGCGCTCCGCCAAATCGGCGCGCCCGGCCTCGCGCATCTCGCCTTCCAGCTGCTTCATGGTCTCCATGAAGTCGCGGGTGAGCAGCTCGCGGTTCTCCCGCAACAGCTTGCGCGCTGCGGCGTCGTCCGGCGCCATCAAGAGCTGGTTGAGCAAGCGCATGTCGGGCGGCAGCTTCTCCTGCGCAATCTGCAGCGCCTGCTGATAAACCTGCGTCAGCCGCCGCACCGCCCCGGAAGCGCCGTTCTTCTCTGCAGCCTGGATGTTCGCCGCCAACAGCCCCAAGAACATGTCGTCGATCATGTCAGCATGTTGGCGCAGCGCTGCCGCCGTGTCCGTTGCCTGCAAGACTTCCTGCAATACAGCCTGCACCTGCTCGGCCATATCTTGCTGCGATTCCCGCTCCTGCGCCTGCACCTGGTCTTGGATCTCGAGCAGGAACTCACGCAGCGCCATCAATTCGGCGCGCTCTTCCACATCCGTGGCGGCGTCGTCGATGCGCTGGGAAAGCAACATCAGGAACTGGTAATCCGTGGGGATGCCCGTCGCAACCGCGAGCGTGCCCACCATCTGCCGACCCTTCTCTGCGCGCCATGCCTCCAGCATGATCTCCAGCACATCCTCGCGCGAGGTCGCCCCCTGCAGACGCTCCAACGCAGCGCGCACCTGCTCCTGCTCCTGCTTCACTTCGCGGCCGACCTCGGTCGTCTCCAGCAGCCTCTCACGCACAGCGCGCAGTTGCTCGATCCCCTCGTTCTGCGCCTGGTTGCGCGACATCATCAGCAACTGGTCGAGCAAGGTAAAGAACTCGCGGTCGATCAACTTCGGATTCCGTCCCACCAAAATATCCAGCGCGGCGCGGTCGTTGCCCACGGTCAACAGACTCTGCAAGAGCGCGGATTGATCGCGCTGTTTTCGCAACATCTCCGGCGTCACGCCCTCAAAGCCCCATAGCTTTTCCAGCAACTGATCCCAGTCGACAAACTGCTGCGGCTGCAACATATAACCTTTGCGCGCCTCCGAGGGAATCTTGCGCATCAGCGCCTGCGACAGATCGCCGATCGCCTTCTGGCGCTGCATCTCCGCGCCCATGCTCTCCATCGGCATGAACACGCCCAGGAATTGATGCTCCGGGTCATGCACCATCAGCGGCGTGTTGAGGGGGCCGCCTGCGCCACAGCTCTGGCACACCGCCACGTTGACCTGTCCGCTCAAGAGCGGCCCGCGCAACTCCGGGTTCGCGCCCAGGTCGATGACGGAAAAGACAGGCACGACATAGCTCGCCCCGCACGACGGGCAGCGCACCTGCGCCCCACGCGGCGGGAACAAAAAGTCCGGGCCTTGGCCGCGCGCGGCGGGTTGCGGCGCAGGCCGCTCAGCCTGCGGCGCGCCTTGCTCGGCTGCGACAGGCGCGGCGGATTCGGGATCCGGCGCCGCCTTGCTCGTCTTAAATCCCTTGGGCAGTTCGATCTTGCCCTCCGGCTTGGGTTCCCGGTCCTGGCCCGGCAGCAAAATACCACTCATAACAATCCCTTCTTCCTGGGCGCCTTCCTGGGGCGACTTCCTGGGACGACGTCGTCGATCCGTCGCGAATAGATTGTGTGATTGTACCTGAAAGCGCGCCCGCACCCAAGTAGGCGACCCTACGCACTGACAAGCGCCTTGCCCCACGCCTCGGCGCGCGCCGGCTCGCCCTCACGCAGCGGCCCTTCGCGGTCGCCTACAATGAAGCCTTCCGGCGGCGCCGCCAAGTGCCCGCCCTTCTTCTGCAGCAGTCTAGCGATCGGCGCGGCGGCGTATCCCAAAACATGCACGAACCAAATGAAAAGCGCGCTTCTGTCCTGCAAGCTCTCCTCGTCGATGCGCGTGTCAAAGGCCGCCACGCGCACTGCCTCCAGCGCCTGCCGGGGAACGGATTTCAGAAGCCTCTTCGTCGCAGGGGTGGGGCGTCCCCCATGCGTCGGCGAACCGACCACGAGCAGGCGAATCGATGCCAGGTCCGCCGGCGACAAATCGCCCACACGACGCAACTCAACCTCCTGCCCCGCGCCGAGCGCCTGCGTAATCCCGCGGCCAATCGCTTCGGCGACCTGCGCTGTGTTGCCATACACCGAATCATATACAACTAGGGCATAGGGACTCATCTGGATCTCCTTAAGGTGGGTTAGGAAGGAACGGCGCGGACTTTGCTCCACACTATGCCTTAACCGTTCACGCAATACTACGTGTCACGCAACACTACGTGCCCGCGTGCATCGCGGTTGCGACCGGCCCCGCCGCGAGCTCCGAAGTGGCGCTGCAACTTGGCGACTCGCCAGTGTGCCCGCTATAATCCTTGCAAGATCGCCGCTCTGCCACACGCATTCCAGAGTATCGCCCAGAGGATCGCATGGCGCGCACACCCGTCCGAGCTTGTATTGATCGCTCGCTGCCCATTGAGCTGTTGCTTAGCTCGATGGATCGCTCGTTGACCGAGAACGCCCATAACGCGCCTGCGCTGAACCTACACGCGCTCCTGCCCGGCGTAGTTCCGTGGCATCCGAAGCCGGCGCTGGCTGCCTTGACAGGCAAATTGTGGGCGCCCGGACGTACGCTGCGCGTGGCCTTCCTGGATGGCGAGCCATCCGTGCAACGGCGCGTGCCGGCCTTCGCCGCAGCGTGGACGCGCTACGCCAACCTGCGTCTCGACTTCGCCGATGACCCCGCCGCCGATATCCGCATCTCTTTCGCCCAGCCAGGCTCCTGGTCCTATGTTGGTGTCGACGCCCTGAGCGTGCCCCAAAACCGGCCAACCATGAACTTCGGCTGGCTCACCGCCGCCACCAGCGACGAAGAATTTGCGCGCGTCGTCACACATGAATTCGGCCACGCCCTCGGCTGCATCCACGAACATCAAAACCCGACCGCCGGCATCCCCTGGAACAAGCCCGCCGTGTATGAATACTACGCGGGGCCGCCCAACTATTGGAACAAAGAACAGGTGGATGCCAATCTGTTTGAACGCTACAGCGCGGACATCACCCAGTTTTCGCAGTTCGACCCCGCCTCGATCATGCTCTACCCCATCCCCAACGAGTTCACGATCGGCGACTTCGAGACGGGCTGGAACAACGCGCTTTCGGCGGTGGACAAACAGTATATCGCCGCGCTCTATCCTTCCGCGCCTAAAGCGGGCATCCCGCTTGCCGTGGACGCCGCGCCCGTCGCCGCGTCCATCGGGCGACACGGCGAGGTAGACACCTTCTTCTTCGTCCTCACACGCGCCGAAACCTGCCAAATTGAAACGGAAGGTCGCACCGATGTGGTCGCCGGCCTTTTCGGCCCGGACGACGACACCCGCTCCATCGCCCAGGACGACAACAGCGGGCGCCGCAAGAATGCACGCATTGTCGCCGCGCTGGCGCCCGGCACATACATCATCCGCATCCGCCATTTCAGCCTCACCGGCCTCGGCGACTACACCATCGGCGTGCGCCGCGTTACATGAGGACGCGCCAACCTGCTGTCGCAGCCGCCCGCGCCCTCCCGGCATACACAAAGCGATTCCGTTTGTGGCTAGCCTGTATACTAACCCTGGTCGCGGCGGCAAGTCTCGCCGGCCCGCGGGCAATGACCTCCGCCCAAGCGCCGCCCCCGCTTGAATACCAACGCTACGACGTCGATGTGCAGCTAGACGATGGCGGCGACGTGCATGTCCGCATCACACAGCAGATTGCCTTTCGCAGCGCGTCGGAGCAGGCGTTTCTGGAGATCCCCAAAGACTTTGCCCACGATATCAAGGACGTGGCGGTCTATCTCATGGAGGGGGATAACCTCTACCCTGCCGGCTACACCTTGGCCGAATCGGCGGACGCCGCCACGCTAGCCTGGTCGTATCCCCGCGCCACGCCGGGCGATGTCCGCCAATTCATCATCGATTATACCGCCGCCGGCGTCCTATGGGTGTACAACGACCGCGATATTCTGCGCTGGGAAGCGCTTCGCGTCGACCCCGCCGGCGCGCCGATTCAGGCCGGCAGCGTGACGCTCCGCTTGCCCAGCTACATCCCGCTCGACGCCGTGCAGACGTCCGCCCATGGCGCGCCCTACTCCGTTGAGAAGCGCGCAGACGCGTTCGTCTTCAGCACCCAGGGTGAGCTGCAGGGCGGACAATTCTTTAGCGTTGAGGCTGACTTCCCACACGGCTTGGTCAACGCCGCCGTCCAAGACTGGCAGAAGGCCGTCGATTCGCGCGACTTGGCGGTTGCCGTCACTCGCTTTGACCTTGACATTCACGTAAAAAAGAGCGGCATCCTCGTCGTCCGTGAACAAATGGACCTCGCCGTCAACGCGGGCGTACTCTACAACGCCCACCGCGAGATCCGGCGGCTCTATCTCGATGACATCACACATCTGCGCGTCACCCAAGACGACCAACTGTTGCCCGTCGCGGAGCCGCCCTGCGAGCCGTGCCTCACGCTCTCCAGCATCCCACGCGCCGACGGTTGGGTGAAATACGACAGCCCGCGCGACGAGATTGTCATCGACGAAAGCCGTACCGGCTCTGTACGCGCAGACTGGTCCGCCGCACCGGTCTATCCGGGCCAGATCACAAGCTTTGCCGTGGAATACGTGGTGCGCGGCGCTGTGCGCCAGGAGCCGGCGGCTCAGTCATTCGACTGGCAGGTCTTGCCCGATCTGGGCACGACGCCGCAGACCGCAACTGTGCGCATCTACCCGCCGCCCGGAACTGCGGCCCATGATTTGCGCGTCACGCACAACCTCGGCGACTTCGCGCAACTGACATCCTCCGGCGATTATCTGCTACTCGAAGTCAGTGAACTCGCGCCGGCCGGCGAAGCATGGACACTGCACGTCGCCATGCCGCCCAATACGGTGGCGAATACTGTTTCCGCCTGGCAAGCCGACCTGGAAGGCGCATTGTCCGAGCAGAGAGCTGCTCAACGGCTACACGAACAACGCCAACTTGCTATACTGTCCGGCGCAATGGCGGCTGTCGTCCTGCTGCTTCTCTGGGCT
>JBBSBO010000218.1:0-5382 GCA_038251215.1 Caldilineales bacterium | reverse complement strand
GTCATCTTCGGGCTGGCCTTCTTCCCGCGCCACGGCAACCTGGTGATCTGGTCGCTGTATGTGATCGGCGTACTCGTAGCCGGGGCGATTGGGCTGGTGCTGTCGCGCACGCTCTTCCGCCAACTGCCCGCCGGCATCCTCATGATGGAGATGCCGCCCTACCGCTGGCCCTCACCCAAGCGCGTGCTGCACTACTCGTGGCAGGAGTCCGGCTCGTTTGTACGCCGCGCCGGCTCGCTGATCCTGGTGGGCACGGTCATCTTCTGGCTGCTGCTCAACTTGCCCTGGGGCGTGACGGACCTGCGCCAAAGCTGGTTCGGGCAGGCGAGCGGGGCCGTGGCCCCGGTGCTGGAACCGGCGGGCTTCTGCACGTGGGAGGCCGGCGGCGCGCTGCTCACGGGCATGCTGGCTAAGGAGATCGTCGTCTCCACGCTGGCGCAGATCTACGTAGGCGAAGACAGCACGAGCGCCGCGGCGGGTGGCTCTCCTATCAACGTGTTGGCGGACCTGCGCGACATCGTCGTGGGCTTTGGCGCGGCGACGCTGGAGGCGGGCAAGCGCCTGCTCGACATGCTGACGCCTGGCGTCCGCCTCTTCCCGCAGGCGGCGGGCGGCAACGACACGGCGCTGATGTCGGCGCTGCGCCTGGCGTTTACGCCGCTCAGCGCGTTCGCCTTCCTGATCTTTGTGCTGCTCTATGTGCCGTGCCTCGCCACCGTGGGGGCGCAGGTGCAGGAGTTCGGCTGGCGCTGGGCGGCGCTGTCGGTCGCCATCGCCCTGATTGTGCCGTGGACGCTGGCGGTCCTGGTCTACCAGGGCGGCCTGCTGCTCGGCCTGAGCTGAGGTCGCTATGCTACAGCAAGTGCTGGATTTGCTTCATCGCACGCAGGGCGTCCCGCTCTCACAGGAGTTGATCAGCCGCCAACTGAACTTGCCGCCGGAGATGGTGGCGCAACTGTTGCACACCCTGGTGCAGCGCGGGCGGCTGGTGGAGGTGGACGACGGCTGCACGGGCTGCCCGACGTGCCCCCTCAAGGTCGTGTGTGCGGGCGCACCAGCACTCTCACCGCGCGGCTATGCCCTGCCGGATGTGGTTGAGAAGAGTGTGATCGAGTTGGCGTAGCGAAGCAGCGCTAATTGCCAGCGCCGAATGAATTCGGCGCCTGATATACGAAACGCGCTAAAGCGCGTTAAACGGAACGTGAGCGGCTTTTAACAGGCTTTCAGCCTGTTTCGTATATCAGCTTGTGGCTTGAGCCACAAGCCGCGCAAGCGCCTCCCGTCCCATCGTCAAACTATATCGTCAAACTATGACGCCCCGTCGAGCAGCTCCTGCAAGCGCTGCCGCGCGGCGTTGGGGTCCGCCTTGCCCTGTGTGGCGCGCATCATTTGCCCCATGAAGAAGCCGAAGAGCTTGCCCTCGCCGCCGCGGTAGCGCGCCAGCTCGTCGGGGTGCGCCGCCAGGATGGCCGCGATGGCCTCGTCGATGGCGCGCGTGTCGCTGACCATCGCCAGCCCCTGGCGCGCCACGATGGCCTGCGGGTCGTCGCCCGTGGCATACATGGCATCCAGCACCTTCTTGCCCGTATTGGGGTTGATCACCAGTTCGTCGATCAGCGTGAGTAGCGCAGCCAACTGCCCCGGGAGGATCTGCACGTCGGCGATCTGGCGCAAGTCCTGGCCCTCGCCGTCGGCATAGAGCAGGCGGAACAGCTCGCCCGTGATCCAGTTCGCCATGCGCTGCGGCTTGCCCGCCGCCTCACCGTAGGCGGCTACGGCGCCCTCAAAGAAACGGGCCACCAGGCTCTCGCTGCTGAGCGTCTCGGCCTCGGCGGGGCGCAGCCCCCAGGCGGCGACATAGCGGGCGCGCTTGGCTGCGGGCAGCTCCGGCAGCTCGGCGGCGATCTCGTCCACCCACGCCCGGCTCACGGACAGCGGCGGCAGGTCCGGCTCCGGGAAGTAGCGATAGTCGTCCGAGCTTTCCTTGCTGCGCTGCAAGACGGTGCGCTGACGCGCCTCGTCCCAGCCCATGTTCACCTGCTGCACCACGCCGCCGCGCTCCAGCAGTTGGATCTGGCGCTGCATCTCGTACTCGATGGCGCTGCGCACGGCGCGGAAGCTGTTGAGATTCTTCACCTCCACTTTGGCCCCATATTCGCCGCGTGCGGCCTGCTGCGGCGTGCGCACGCTGATGTTCGGCTCGCAGCGCATGGCGCCCTTTTCCATGTCGCCGCTGCTCACGCCCAAATAGCGCAGCACCGTGCGCAAGCCGGTGAGGAAGGCGTAGGCCTGCTCCGCGCTGTGGATGTCCGCCTCGGTGACGATCTCCATCAGCGGCACGCCCGCCCGGTTCAAGTCCACATAGGAATAGCCGCCCTCATGCACCGAGCGCCCCGTGTCCTCTTCCAGATGCACGCGGCGGATGCGGATGCGTGACCCGGCGCCGTCGGGCAGCTCGACGTCGACATAGCCGTTGACGCACAGCGGCAACTCGAACTGGCTGATCTGATAGCCTTTGGGCAAGTCCGGGTAGGTGTAGTTCTTGCGCGCGAAGACGGCGCTCCGGGCGATGTCGCAGTCCAGCGCCAGCCCGGTTTTGATCACGGCTTCGACCGCGGCGCGGTTGATCACGGGCAGCGTGCCCGGCATGCCCAGGCAGACGGGGCAGACGCGCGTGTTGGGCGGCGCGCCGGCGTAGTCGGTGGCGCAGCCGCAGAACATCTTGGACTGGGTCAGCAGTTGCGCATGGACCTCCATGCCCACGACCAGTTCGTAGCGCGTCTCGGGTCGGGCATCGGGTTGGGCAGTAGGCTGGGTGGCAGCGACAAACATGGGCAAACCCCGCGGTGCAGTTCAGGCAGTATTCAGGCGATGGCGAAAACAAGCTACAATAGGTGCAATGCACTCGGTGCCAGATACTCAGCGCAACCGAATCCGGCGTTCTGTCGTTATACTCAACAGAATATTCAACAGACAAGCGGCGCTTCGACTGCGGATAACCGGTATATGATACTGTCTCGGCATAGATTCGACAAACACATGCTTAAAATAGCGGACAAAATATGGGCCCGCTAGCGCGCGTGCGGCGCGGGCTGGCGCAGTGGCCCGCCTGGGGCTGGCTCGCCGCAGTCCTCGTGATGATGATCGCGGTGCTGTGGCTGACCTATTGGGTCGTCGACGCGTCGCTGCGCCCAGGCGAAGGGACAGTGGCGACTGTGCCCACCTTTACGCCGACGCCCCTTCAGGCCGCCGCAGCGAGCGCATCTGGCTCCGCGCCTACGCAGGTCGCGCCTACAGAGGTCGCATCCGCGCAAGCCGCGCCTACGGGCGAAGCCGTCGCCGCCGCGGCAGAGCCGGTCGCGCCGGTGCAGTTGCCGACGTTGACCGCGCCGACCGCTCCCACTCCAGCGCCTACTGCCTTGCCCGCGCCCACCGCCGCCGCCACGCCTATGCCGCAGGAGCAATTGGCGCTGGGGCTGCAAGCCTATCGCCTGGGCGACTACAGCGCCGCACGCAGCCGTTTGGCCGCGCTGCTCACCAGCCAGGAGATCGCCGGCGACACGCGGCGTCAAGCGCAGTTCGAGTTGGCCAAGGCTTACCTGGCAGACGGCTACTTCGCCGAGGCTATCGGCACGCTGGACCAGTTGCAAGCCGAGGACGACCTGAGCTTGGCCGCGGCGGCGGTCGACGCCGTGGCGCTGCAAGAGATCCAGGCGCTCGCCGGCTTCTTGCGCGGCGAGGCGCTCGCCGGGCTGGGGCGCTATGACGAAGCCATCGCCGCCTATACGCGCTTCCTGCAAGGCTACCCCGCCGCCGCCGCTGCCGTGCAGCCCAAATTGGCCGACATCTACCTGGCGCTAGGCAACAGCGAAGCCGCTGCGTCCGCCTACCAGGCCGCGGCCGACGGCGCCACCAATACCGTGCAACAGGTGGGGCTGCTGGAGAAAATGGCCGCGGTGCATAGCGATGCCGGACGTCACGCCGCAGCAGCCGCCGCCTACGAAGCCATCCTCAGCGTGGCGCAGATCCCCGTTTATCGCGCCGAGGTGATGAACAAGGCCGCGCGCGCCCTAGCGGACGCGGGCGATGTCGGCGGCGCGGTAGCGCGCTGGCAAGCCGCCATCGCCGAGGTGCAGCCGATCTACCAGGCCGCCCAAGCGGCAAGCGGTCCCGGCAACGACGCCAATGCCGCCCAAGAGTGGCAGAACGCCGCCGCCCAAAGCCGAGCCGCCGCCGCGGCCTACGAGGCGCTGGCGGAACTGGTGGACCGCGAGGTCGACTTCGACCTCTACGAGCGCGCCTATATCGACCTGATCGCGGCGGCCTACACGCCTGCAGTCAACGCCTTCAGCGCCTACCTGGAAAGCGTGCCGGGCGACGACGCCCGCGCCGCGCTCGCCGTACACGGCTTGGGCCTCGCCTACCTGGGCGCAGGCGACCCCGCCGCGGCGATGGCCGCTTTCGAGCGCGTGCTGGCGGAATACCCGACGTGCCCGTGCGTCTCGCAGACGCGGCTCGACATGGCGCTGGCGCTGGCCGCGCAGGGCGACGGCGCGGGTGCACGGCGCGCCTATCGCACCTTCGCCCGCGATTTCCCCGCCGATGCGCTGGCCCCCGAAGCAATGTGGCAAAGCGTGCTGCTCGCCCTCAACGAAGGCGGCAGCCTGGAAGCCGCGGTCGACGCCCTGGTGCTGGCGGATTCCTTCCCCAACAGCGCCCTCGCGCCGCAGGCCCTCTTCTGGGTGGGCACGGGCGCCTTCCACGGCGGCCTGTTCAACGAAGCCGTCGACACCTTCGCCCGCTTGCAGCGCCAATATCCCGACTATCGCTGGGACGCCACCGGCTATTGGCTGGGCCGCGCCTACCAGGCGCAGGGCGACGCCGAGGCCGCCGACGCCCAATGGCAGGCGCTCGTCAACCGCGCCCCGGACATCTACTACGGCATTCTGGCCGCGCAGTCGCTGCGCCGCCTGCCCTTTACGAGCGGCTCGTTCCTCAGCGCCATGTCCGCCGTGGCGGGGCCGGCGAGCCGCGTGGCGGGCGATGACGGCTCGCAGGCCTTTGCCGAGCAGTGGCTGGGCGCCTGGCTGCAAGTCGACCCTGCCGCCCTCGCCGCCCTGCCCGCAGCCGTGGCAGCCGATGCCGACCTGGCGGCGGGCCGCGTGCTGCTGGAGTTGGACGCGCGCGGCGAGGCGCTGGCCGCGCTGGAGCGCGTCTACGAGCGCAACCTGGGCGACCCGCAGGCGCTCTACGCCCTCAGCCTGGAGTTCGAGCGGCTGGGCGCCTATCGCCTCAGCCTGATTTCGATGGCGCGCGTGGTGGAACAAAGCCCCGCCAACCTGGCGGAAGAAGCGCCGATCTTCCTGCAAGAATACGTCTACC
>JBBSBO010000217.1:0-5392 GCA_038251215.1 Caldilineales bacterium | reverse complement strand
TAGCGCAGGTATTTGCACTCGATGCGTAGGGCGTGCATTTGTTCGCCGGGGACGGCGGCGCTGCGCTCGAAGAGGGGTTCATAGGCGCGCACGCGCGCAAAGCGGGCCATGATGATGCCGGGCATCACATGCCGCACTTGCAGCGGTTCGGGCGGTGTCTTCTCGGCGATCGATGCTTTCACCCCTTTACCGGACTTGCGCGTGAATTTGCTAAAGCCGATCAGCGTTTCGGCGTGTTCCGCTCCGTCCAGCCAGGCAAGTAGCTCCTGGCGCGCGGCGGCGTGGCGTTCTTGCACAAAGTCTTCCAATTGCAGTGCATTGGCTTGCTCGGCCTGCGGCAGCGTCGCGCGGAAGTCGCGCAGGTTCTCCAGCGCGACATCTAGGTCGCGCACGGCGCCGAGTCGCTTGCCCAGCCGGCGCAGGCCGGAAAAATATGGCTTGATCGCCGAACGCCGGAAGTAATGGCCGAAGAGCGTCTCGGCTGTGCGCGCGCGGCGAATGGCGACGCGCATCTCGTGTACATATTCCGGATCTTCGCCCACGCGCGCGCCGTATTCGTGCAGGATGACCTGCATCAGCTGCTGCTGCCAGATCAAGCGGCAGGCTTCCGCCATGTGCATGTCCGGCTGAATATTGGGGTTGGCGACGGCGGCATCGTGCGCCATGCCGGAGAGCGCTTCCAGCCCTGCCTCCAGTTTGCTCGCAGAGCGAGCTTTGAGGCCCGTGCGGGTGTTCAGGCGCGTGCTGAACCTGTTTAGCGTGTCTGCGTCCCCGTCGGGCAGCATCTCCAGTTCCAGCTCGCGGAAGCACACGGCGGGCGAGGCGGACATGTTCTTGGCGCCGCCGCGATAGACGTTGACTTCGTCCACGCTTAGCTCGGCCAGCGGCGGAGACTCCTTGCCGCGCTTACGTTTCCCCCTGGGCTGCTGCACGAGTCGTTTGAGCCGCAGCTGGCGCAAGGTGACGGTTGGGCGCAGGCGCCGCCCATCGGGGTTGCGTGTGGCCGCTAGCGCTTGCAGGGCATCGCTGCACTGGTCCAGATAGGGTGGCTTACCGGCTGCGGGGCTGACATTTTCCTCCCGTTCGATACGGTCAACCAGGGCCGTACCGCGGCGCACCTCCAGTGTCTTGGCTGTGACGAGTGTGCCGCCGCCGCTTTTTCGCGTGCGCAGTGCAAGCCCGCGACGGATCAAGTCGAAAGCGGCGGTGTCGTAGTAGACGTCGAGGTGTTCGGTTGTCTGCGCGCGCAGCAGCGTGTAGCCGGGGACCAGCGACTTGCCGGCGGCGAAGCGCTCCGCCGTCTTGTCGTTTAGGATCTCGAACTTCGCTTCTATCTCGCGCGGGTCGATTGGGGTCATCTATGTTTCTCAGTTTCTCTATACGACAATTTGCGAGGGAAGTCTCGCTTATCCGATGGGAGAGCGAATCCAGGGGATCGACGTGGAGTCGTCTTCCGGGGCGATGGGGAACAGCACTTCGACGCAGGTGCCCTTGTCGACCTCGCTGTCCACGGTGATCTTGCCGCCGTGGATCTCAACGATCTCCTTGACGATAGCCAGGCCGAGGCCGGTGCCGGGGATGTCATCTGCCTGGCGTTGGTTGCCGCGATAGAAGCGGTCGAAGAGATGGGGCATGTCCTCCGGCAGAATGCCGATGCCGGTATCGACGATGGCAAGGCGCGCCATCTTCTCGTTCTCTGCCAAGGTAGTGCTGACCTGTACCCAGCCCGCGCGCGTATAGTGCAGCGCGTTGGCGATCAAGTTGGTGACCAGTTGCGAGAGCTGGTTGAAGTCGCCGTTGATGAGAGGCAGATCGTGTTCGCGCAGGAATTCCAGCCGCAGACCGCCCGCATCCGCCTGCGGCTGGTGGAGCGCGACAATTTGGCTGACGATGGCGTTGAGGTCGGTTGGCTCCAGGGCGCGCCCCTGGATCTGGGCGATTTCGATGCGCGAGAGGTTGAGGATGTCTTCCACCAGTTGGCCCAGGCGTTCGGCGCTGACCTGCAACATCGACTCGTATTGGGCGCGTTTTTCGGGCTTGCCGCGCTGGAGCAGCAGCATATACAGCTTGAGGTTGCTGATGGGCGTGCGCAGCTCGTGCGAGACATTCGAGACGAACTTCGACTTAAGCCGGTCCAATTCCAGCAATCGTTCGTTGGCATCCGCCAGTTCGCGCGTGCGTTCAGCCACGCGCTGCTCCAGCTCTGCGGCATAACTCTGGATCTGCGCATAGAGGTCGGCGCGATGGATGGCATTGGCCGCCATGTCGACAATTGCCAGCAGGATGCCCAGCGCGCGATCGGTGAGCGGCTCGGCGCGGCCGATCCAGAGGACGCCGACACAGCGCGTCTGCGCCATGAGCGGCACGGCCGCCACGGCCTGCGGCGGTGTTGTGTCGCCCAGGAAGCGCGTGAGGTAGTCGCTGTCTCCCTCTGCGGCAGAGTTGTTGACATAAACGCCGACATTGCCGAAGACCGGCGAGTTGGCGGCTTGCTCCGGCGTCAGGTATTGGCCGGTCATAGTGGCGTGGCGGCCCTTCGCCAGCTCGACGAAGACTTCGCCGGACTCTGCGTCGTTGGCGAGGAAGAGGGCGCCGCTCAGGTTCAACACGGACATGATCTGGTCGAGGACGATGGGGAGCATCTCGGCGCGCGTGGCGGCTTTGCGCAGCGCAGCAGCTACGTTGAGCAGCGCCTCGCGCTCGCGTTCGATGCGCCGGCGCCGGCTGATGTCACGCTGCAAGACGGCGTAGTCGATCACGGCGCCTAGGCGGTCGCGGATGGGGAAGACGCTGGCCTCGATTTCGCAGCGTTGGCCGGACTTGCAGCAGCAGGTTGTCGAGCCCGACCACTGGTTGCCGCTCTGCATGAGGATACGCACCTGGTCGCAAAAATCTTGCGGGTAGAGCAAGTCCAGGTCGGGCAGCGCTTGTTCACGAATCTCGGCGGCCTGAAAGCCGGTCATCGACTCGAACGCGGCGTTGGCATAGACGATGCGGCCCTGGGGATCGGCGATCAGGACGGCTTCAACCGCCTGCTCGACCACCGTGGCCAAGCGCGCGATCTGCTGTTCGGCGCGCACATGCTCGGTGAAGTCGCGCGATACGGCCAGGATCGAACGGATGACGCCGGCGGCGTCGAATTCCGGAACAAGTTGGGTGTCGAGGATGCGCGTTTCGCCTTGTACGTGCATCTCGATCTCGCCGCGGATGGCTTCGCCTTCGGCAAAGACCTGGGTGAGGGAGCGTTGCCAGAAGTCGAGTACGTCCGGCTCAAGCGGCGTTTCGGCCAGGGTTTTGCCGATGTATTCTTCCGGCGCATCGCCGGTGAAACGTTGTAGGGTGCGGTTGACGTACAGATAGCGCAATTCTTGGTCGAAGCGGCTGATCATGTCGGGCGAGTTTTCAGCCAGCGTGCGGAACATGACTTCACTGGCCTGCAGGGCAAGCTGCGTGCGCCGCAGGCGCGCCGCCACGTGAATGCGCGCCAGGAGTTCGCGGCGTCCGACCGGCTTGACGATGTAATCATCCGCCCCGGCTTCCAGCCCGCTGATGCGGTCGTCTTCGCTCGTCTTCAGGGCGGAAAGCATGATGACGTAGGATGCGGCAAGTTCCGGCTGTTGCTTGATGCGCCGGCAGATTTCGCCGCCGTCCATGTCGGGCAGCACACGGTCCAACAGGACAATGTCCGGCCGTTGCTCCCACAGATTCTGGATGGCGCTGCGACCCGAACCCGCTTCAATCACGCGGTAGCCGGCCTGCGCCAAAATATGGGTATACAGGCGCAGGAGACTGGCGCTGTCTTCGACTACTAGAATGGAAATGGGCGCATCGCCCACGTTGACTTGTGGCGTCATGGCAACAATGTGTTCCGAAGGCAGCGCGCAAATGCGTTGGGTGGGCATCGCCGCTTGGCAGTTTGCGTACGCAGACAAGAAGGACCACGGGTTGACGGATTGATCATGCGCTGATGTTGATGTGGCGATGCTCTCGGCGGGGCCAGGCGACAGCCGTCGCCTAAAAGCGTGTTCTTGCTGCATCTTTCTGACTTTACCATATCACCGAATCCGCTCTGCTGCAACCCTTAGGCAATCGCGTCTTAATTGATTTGGTGAGTGGTGGAGATGACGGCTACCCTTATGAAAAAACAAAGGAGCCGAAAGCGGCGATTATCTGTTGGCCCTCAAGGGCAATCAGAGCAATCTGCATGACGATGTCATTCTCCTCTTTGAGGACCTGGAAGAGAGTGGCTTTACCGCATACAACTACACCTATCACAAAACGGTCGAGAAAGACCATGGACGCATTGAGGTACGGCACTGCGCGGCGCTGACCGCTTCTCAGAACTGAATACACTGGTTTGCGTGTGCGCCGAGCGCTCTGTCGGCGACCAGCATACTGTAGAAGATCGCCACTACATCGCTAGCCCTGTCGCCATGACTGCCGCAGAGGCGCTTGAGGCAAGCTGTACTCACTGGCAGGTCGAGAATTCACTCCACTGGATCCTTGACATTGCCTTCCATGAAGATGAATCGAGAGTACGTAAAGGCAACGGACCTCAGAATCTTGCCGTCTTGCGCCAAATTGCTCTCCATGCACTCAAACAAGAGACCGCTTCCAAAGTCGGTATCAAGAACAAACGCCTTCGCGCTGGATGGGATAACTCCTACCTGCTTGCCGTGCTCAACACCCTGCTCGCATAAGACGCGATTGCCCTAGGGCGAAGGGACCCAGCCCCGCCTTCCAGTGCAGGTCCTCGCCCACCTTGTGGATCTCGTAGACCGGCATCGCGTGCTTGATCGCGGCGATCGTCGCCGCGCTGGGTAGACAGAGCGCTGCGCCCAGCCGGTGCAACACAGGCGCAAGTCGGTGACACGGGCGGGCACCATAGACCTACCGCCAAACAGGCCGCAGAGAGCGCTCAGAGCGTCGAAAGCCGTCTTGGCCTATTCCCTTCCCTCTACATTTTTCATGCTTGGCGGGTGATCCGGGGATTTTTCAACTGCACTTTCAAGGCAGCAGCCTGACGCCTTTACAAAATCCTTATAGCCCCTTCGCTAATCTTTACACTCTCCTTATCCAAATCGTCCTATAATCGGAGGCGTTAGCTTGCCGTGTTGCTGGCGCGCGTTGAGGTGCAGTCATCAAGCCATGGTTTGGCGGAGGGATTCTTCAATGGACTTGATCTATCTAGGCATAGCCGCCGTGTTCTTCGCCCTTTCATTTGCGCTGATCCAGGTTGCCGAACGTTTATCACAGCCTTAGAAGGGTATGGAAGGAAGGGGAAGACAATGCTGTGGACGTACTTGACGGGTGGCGTGGTGGTGTTGCTGCTGCTGGTTTATCTCATGGTGGCCTTGTTGAAGCCGGAGGTATTCTGATGACCCTAAATGGC
>JBBSBO010000216.1:0-5420 GCA_038251215.1 Caldilineales bacterium | reverse complement strand
TTGGCGCCCAACATCACAAAGGCGGCGACAAAGAGCGAGTAGACGACCAGGGCCGTGCCGATGCTGGTGGCGGGGGTGTCCAGGTCATAGACAATGGGGCCAATCGAGACCGGCAGGGCGTTGACATTAAAGCTCATCTGGATCTGCGCCATGAGGATAATCGCCATGGGCAGCCACGAGGCGCGGACGATCGTCTGGACGCTTGTCTGGGCGCTTGCGGATGGAACGGCATTCTTAGCCATGGCGCTTATCTCCGTATTGGCTGGCGGTGAAGCGAGCGCGGCGTTGGCTGGAAGGGGTTGCCGTCACTGCGCCGGCTGAATCGATAGTCGGCGTGAGCATAACAAAACACACGTAGGTAGAACACGCCTAGCATACGTGTGTCCGTATATTTCTGTGCTGCGCAGGCGGCGAGGGGGGATCTGCCAAGCGGACCATCGCCGAGCGCCGTTGCTCTTTGCGCACCAACCCACATGATACTCGAACTCGCCACGAACCCGCAAATAATACCTGCGTGTGTTTGCACAGTAAAACAACAGGCGTTTACACAGTAAAACGAGATGGCTGTACGGGGCAAGTTCTCTCGAGGCGGCGGCTTGAGCTTTGCAGACTGGCCTGAACACAAAGAACCGCCGCTTCCTATCTGCTATAGTAGTAGAGAGGGGCTGGAATAGTTGGAGAAGCCAACGCGCCCCTTGTGACACGCGCCTTGCGCCTGTTCGCGGGAAGATGCAAGGGCGATTCAATTGGGGGGGTAACCAAAGCATGATCGACAAAACCGTTCACGAGCCGCTCGATAGCGCAGAACACTCCACGACAGGGACCCGGGCGGCCCGCATGGCCGCGCGTGTGGGCATCCTGGCGCTGATACTGCTCGCCGTGGTCATTGGCGTACGCCCGCTTTCGATTCCGCCGCCAATGGATCAGGCCCCCGCGCCGCAGGATTTCTCCGTGGCGCGCGCTCTGGGCGACCTGGAGACAATCACGGCGGAGACGCGCGCCATGGGTACACCGGGCCTGGCTGCGGCGCAGGCGTATCTGGCGGATCAACTGACCGCGCTGGGCTTCGAGACGCAGATCAGCGAGAACCTCAGCGTGGAGCAGCACGCCGAAGCCGGGGTCGTCACCGTGGCGCAGTCGCACAATGTGCTGGCGCGCTTGCCGGGGACGGACAGCACCGGCGCGGTATTGGTGGCGGGGCATCTGGACAGCGTCCACACTACGACCGCCGCCAGCGACTGCGGCGGCTGCTCCGTGGGCGTGCTGGAGACGGCGCGCGCCCTGCGCGCAGGGCCGCCCTTGCGCAATGACGTGATCTTCCTGATCGAAGACGGCGAGGAGACCACGCGCGCCGGCGCGTTGTCGTTCGTCCTCGAGCACCCCTGGGCGCAGGACGTGCGCGTGGCGCTCAACCAGGAGGCGATGGGGTCGAAGGGCGCTTCGCTGCTCTATGTCACGGGGCCGCAAAACGGCTGGCTTATGCGCCAGGCGCTGCGCGCCATGCCCCGGCCTGTGGCTTATTCGTTCGCCAATGACCTGGTGTGGGGCACCGGCACGGGCGGCTCCGACCTGGACCAATACTTGATGACAGCGCCGGTGGGGCTAGGGTTGGTCTATGTGGGCAACGTGCCGGCCTACCACAGTATGCAGGACAACGTCGCCAACCTGGACCTGCGTACGTGGCAGCATCAGGGCGACAACATCCTGACAATGGCGCGCCATTTCGGCAATCTGCCGCTGGACGGGACCTTGACCGCGCCGGACCTGGTCTACTTTACGTTGGTGGAAGGCGTGACTGTGCAGTACGCGGCGTGGGTCGGGATCGTGCTGGCGTTGTTAGCCGCGGTGGGCTTGATTGTCCTAGCGGTCATCGGGCTGCGACGCAAGGCGCTGAGCGGGCGCGGCATTCTGTTCGGCGTGCTGGTTTTCCTGCCGCTAATGCTGGCGGCAATGGCGCTGAGCGGGGCGCTGTGGTATGCCATCCGCCTGCTCGACCCGCGCTTGCAGGTCTTCCTGATCGGCATCAGCTATGATCGCCCGTGGTATACGCTGGCTTTCGTCGCACTCAGCGCCGGGCTGATGACAGCAGGCTACGCCCTGTTCAAGCGCACGCTGTGGCTGGAACTGAGCGTGGGCGCGGCGGCGTGGTGGGCGCTGTTGGCGCTGTTGACGGCATGGCGCGTGCCGGGGAGCGGCCCGCTCTTCGCCTGGCCCGTGCTGGCGGCGCTGCCGCTGCTGGCCGTGGCCGTGTTCGGGCGCCGTTCGTCGCCCGGCTGGGCCTATATCGCCGTGGCGGCTGTGGCTGCGGCGGGCGCAGCTTTGATCGTGTCGCCCGCCATCAACTTTCTGGGCATCTTCAGCGGGCGCGCCGAGTTGATCATGGGGCTGCCAGTGATCGCTCTGCTGCCTGCACCCTTGGCGGCGATGTTGGCCGGCTTGCTGCTGCCCGTGACAGATGAGGTAGGCGGCGGGCGGCGGTGGGTCGCGCCGGCAGCGCTGGCGGCGCTGGCAGCCGTGCTCCTGGCGGGCGTGGCGTTGACCGCGGACTTCAACCTGGAGCGGCCCAAGCCGAACATGGCGGCCTACGTGATGGATGAGAACGAGGCAGCCTGGTATACGCTAGGCGGGCAGGTCGGCAACCAGCGCGCTTCGTTGCTCGATGAGTGGACGGAACAGTTCTTCAGCCAGGGCGCGGAGGAGACGAGCTTTAGCCCGTGGGGCGTTTACTATATGGATTCAGCCTATCCGGCCTATCGCAGCCCGGCCCCACGCGCCGATTTGCCCGCGCCGCAGTTTGAGGTGATCTCGGATCAGCGCGACGCGGCGGGCGTGCGCCGTGTGCAATTGCGCGTGAGCGCCGGGGCGGAGGCGCCGATGCGCGTGCTGCGTTTGGAGGCGGCAAGCGGCTTGGACGAGGTGCGCATCTTGGGCGAGTCGCTGGCGGAGATGACCCATGTCGACGCGCCGGCGCAGACGCTGTGGATAGAGATCTATGGGCTGACGGGCGAGGAGATTGCGCTGGACTTGGCGCTGCGCGGCGAGGGCGGCGTGACGCTGATGATGGAGGAGCGCCTGTTTTCGTTGCCGGAACTCGCCGACATGCCCATTACGCCGCGACCCGACTGGATGATGCCTTCGCCCACCTTTGTGAGTGATATGACGTTGGCGAGGTACACGTTCACGCTGCCTTAGGGGGCGGGGGGAGTAGGCTAGGCGCCGGGGAGGCCTGCGCCCCATACCGACCAGGCGATCAGCGCGTGGCTGAGGCCGAAGGCGAGTGCGACGATCCGCCACGCGCGTGGGACGCGCCGGCGTGTGTGGTTGACAAGCAGGAGCGTGCCCGCCGCGGGCAAGAGCAGCGCGCCGGCCAGGCCCAGGGTCGCCCACAGTCCGCCGTTGTACGCCCACATGGCGAAAGCTTGCCACAGCATCAACGCGGTCAGCGCGATCAGGCCGATCAACGCGCCCCATTCTTCATGCACGCGCCCGTGTAGGAGCCAGTAGGCCGCGCCCGCCCAGGCGATGGGCAGCAGGATCCAGAGGGTGGGCAGGCCGAACGGATGCGTCGAGGCGAAGGCAACGAAATAGAAGATGTGCATCAAACAGACAAAGGCCAGCGCAACATACGGCGCCATGCCGCGCAGCGTGTAGAAGAGCGCGGCGAGCAGCGCGGTTAAGATGCCGAGCAGAATGGCGGCTTTGTAGAAGGGGCTAACCGGCTGCGGCGCCAAGAGAGCGATGAGCCATAGACAGGTCAGGGCCGCGGGCAGCAGTTGATCCGAGTGACCGAGGCGTCGCTTGAGGCTGGGCACGAACGCGACGACGCCCAGCGCGAGGGCGATGATGGTCAACAGGGCGGCAAAGTAGACCTGCATCGGTTTCCCCTTATGGGAAGGCGGGCGGCGCGAGCTGGGCGGCGACGAGCAGGACGATCAACGCCAGCGCGAGGAGCAGAACAACGATATATTTGCCCATATCAATGCGGCGCAGGTCGCGCGGCTGCGGGATATGGGACATCTTAGGCAGCCGTCCCCGCGCCGGGCGTGCGCGCCTCTTGCGCGGCCAAGGCTTGCGCCTCGCGGATCCACTGCGCAAAGTCGATGTTCTGCCAGGCGGCGGGGCGGATCAGCGCGCGCAGTTCGTCGACGGAGAGCGCGGCCAGTTGGTCGTAGGTATGGACGCCGGCGTCCGCCAGCGTTTGCTGATAGGCCTGTCCGATCCCTACAATCTTCTCCAGGTTATCCTCGTGGCTGGGAACGGCGCGGCCGGTCGAGCGGATTCCGCTTTGCATGGACGCCAGTTGTTCTTTGAGCTGGGCGTTCTCGCGCAGGGTCGTTTCCAGGCTTCTACGCGCGCCGCTCTCGGTGCGCGCCCAGGTTTCGTGGCGGCTGCGCAGAACGTCGAGCTGTGCCGAGTAAGCGGCGGACGCGGCAAGCGCAGCGTTCTTTTCCTTCTCCGACTGGGCCAGGGCGGCGCGCAGGCGCTCTTCGTTGGCGTAGAGGGCCGGCAAGCCGCGTCGCCAGTATTGCCAGTCGATCAGCCATTCGATCAACCAGCCGATGATGATGCCGCCTACCAGTGCAATCCAGACTTCCATGTTCGGCTCCTTGCTGCGCCGGTTGCCGGGGTGGGGAAGATGCGTCCGCGCCCGCCGGAAAGAGGATCGACAGGCGCGCTTCGCTATCCCCTGGTAGTGTAGTCAATTTCGGCGGATTCGTCTAACGGGCGTGTGGGGCGCGAAAAGCAAAAGCCGATCTACCACAGAGGACACAGAGAGCACAGAGAAAAGCAAAGAAGAGCAAAGGTTAAGGTGGAGACAAGCCCTTTGTTTGATGTGCGCATAGGTTCACGGTGAGGGCGCGGGGCCGGCTTGTTTGCGGCGGATGCGCTGGAGGCGATGCTCCAGTTCGGCGATGGTGTGCGCCCAGGCAAGTTTGCCGGGCCGGCGCTGCAAGTTGTGTAAGGCCCAGGCGGCCCACATTTCGGCCTGGGCGTAGTCGTTGAGCTGCCATTCGCAGTACTTCGCCAACTCGACAAAGGGGGCGGGGTCATCACCCGGGGTAGAGCTGAGCCAGGCTTGCCAGGTCTCTGCCGCGTCTTGCCAGCGCCCTTGCCGCTTTTGCAGGCGGGCCAGGCGGGCGAAGAGTTCGGCGCGGTCGGCGGGGTCGGTCGTAGTTTCGAGGGCGCGGCGGTTGGCGGTTTCGGCCTGCTCTTGCTTGCCCTGGTTGTCGAAGGAGACGCCGAGGGAAAGGCGGTCGCGGGCGGGCAGGTCGCCCGCAGGCGGCGCGTCGGCGTGGTCGAAGGCGCGCGTCAGGCGGTCGGCGAGAGCGACCATGGAGACGATGTCTTCGCGGTTGTGATAGAAGACGTTTTGCATGGGGCCGGCATCGCCGGAGCGCAGGTAGTCGGTGTACATCTGT
>JBBSBO010000215.1:0-5436 GCA_038251215.1 Caldilineales bacterium | reverse complement strand
GTCACATTTTACGCATGACGCATGACGTTTCACGCATGACGCATGACGTTTCACGCATGACGCCTCACACCGCCAGCGCCGCCAACACGCGCGCGGGTGTAAAGGGCAGTTGGCGCAGGCGCACGCCCACCGCGTCGTAGACGGCGTTGGCAATCGCCGCGGCAGCCGGGCCGACGGTCGCCTCGCCCGCGCCTAGGGGCGGTTCGCCGGGCCGGTCGAGCAGCACGATCTCCACGCTGGGCGCCTCCAGGAACGTGATCACCGGGTAGCTCGCCCAGTCGGCCCCGTCCAGGCCGTCGGGGCCGAACTGCACGGCCTCCTTCAGCGTCCAGCCGGCGGACTGCACGATGCCGCCCTCCAGTTGATTGCGCAGCCCATCCGGGTTGATGATCTGCCCGGCATCGGCCGCGGCGACAGCGCGCTCGACGCGTACCACGCCGCTCTCGCGATCGACATGCACGTCGACGACCACGGCGGAATAGATCATCGCATTCTTGTAGCGCGAAAAGGCGATGCCCTGCCCATGATCAGCCCGTCGCGGCGACTTGCGCCAGCCCGCCTTCTCCGCAGCCGCGACCACAACGTCGCGTGCGCGCGAGTCCGTCAGGTAACGCAGGCGGAACTCCACCGGGTCGATCCCGGCGGCGACGGCTACCTCGTCCACAAATGATTCAGAGGCGAAGATGTTGCCAAAGGCGCCCAGGCTGCGCAAGGCCGACGTGCGCAGCGGGCTGTCGGGCACAAAATGCTTGACGATGCGCCGCCGCGGGAAGGCATAGAGCGGGTCGGCGTTGCGGTGGATGCCGCCGTGCGCGCCGCGCCCCGGCCTGGGCGTGGGCGGGGCGAAGGGTTCCGCCAAATGCTGCGCCGCGATCAGGCTGGAGACGCCCGGCTCCGGCCGCGGTCGCGCCGAGTGCGTGTAGCTCCACGTTTCGTGGCTCCACGCCAGCAGCGCGCCGCTTGCATCCAAGTCCGCGTGCAGTTGCATGAGCATGGCGGGGCCGAGCGGCTCCCACAGGTTCTCGTCGCGCCGGCTCCACTTAACGAGTACGGGGCGACCGGGCACGGCGCGCGCCAGCAGCGCCGCGTCGAGCGCCACATCGTCCGCGCCGTTATGGCCGTAGCAGCCGGGGCCTTGGCGGTGGATGACGCGGATGTCGCCCAGCGGCATATGCAACACCTGCGCCATGTCGGTACGCAGCGGGTACACACCCTGGCTGTGCGTCCACACGGTCAGGCGACCATCCAGCAGCTGCGCCGCGGCAGAAGACGGGCCGAGCGATCCGTGCCGCGTGTAGGGCCGCGCATAGGTGGCATCGACCCTGCGCGCCGTGCCGGCGGCAGGGGCGAGCGGCGGGATGGAGTCGTCGGTGGGAACGCCGTCCACAACCAGAAAGCTCTCGCCTGGCGTGGTCAACAAGCGGCGATAGATGTCTTCGGCGCGCGGCAGCGGCTCTTCGCCTTGCCACGTGGCGGCCGCGGCCAGGCGCTCGGCGGCAAAGACCGCCTGCTCCTCGCGCTGGGCGATCACGCCTAGGAAGCTGCCGTCGCGCACCACGGCGAGCACGCCCGCCATCGCCGCCACCGGCGCCGTATCGACCTCGACCAGTCGCGCCGCCGCGGCAGGCGGGCGCACCACGCGGCCATGCACCATGCCGGGCAAGTCCATGTCGTCCACGTACACCGGCTCGCCCGCTACCTTGCCGGGAATGTCCAGGCGCGGCACGGATTGGCCCACGACGGTGTAGGCGGCGGACGGCTTGGGCTGCACGCGACCGGAAGCCGCTTGCGCAAAGCGTTTGCCCGCCATCAGCTCCCAATAGGTGACTTTGGCCCCCGTCTCCGGGTCGTAGACCGTGCCGTCCTCCACGCGCAGGCGTTCGGCGGGCGCGTCCAATTGCGCGGCGGCCTGGCCCACGAGGATGTAGCGCACCTCGGCCGCGGCCTGGCGCACCGCCGCCCCGCTGACCTGGGTGGAGGTGCTGCCCGCGGTGTAGCCTTCATCGGGCGAGAGCAGCGTATCCGCCAGGTTGACGTGCATACGCGCCACCGCCACATCCAACTCTTCGGCTGCGATCTGGGCGATCACCGTTTGGATGCCCTGTCCGATCTCCACCTTGCCGGTGAAGACGGTGACGGTTCCGCCCGGGTCGATGCGGATCCAGCGGTCCAGTTCCGGCGTTTGGCGCAGGCTGGCGGGCAAGGCTTCAGGCGTCACGGCTTCACCTCCTGGCGGATGTGCGCCGCCATGGTACGGCCCGCGCGCTGCACCGCGCGGATGATGCGCGGATAGGCGCCGCAACGGCAGATATGGCGGGCCAGCGCGGCGCGGATTTCGTCTTCGCTCGGCTGCGGGTTTTTGTCGAGCAAGCTGATGGCGGCCATGACCATGCCCGGCGCGCAATAGCCGCACTGTGTGGCCTGCTCGTCGATGAAAGCCTGTTGCACGGGGTGCAGGCTGCCGTCCGCGGCCAAGCCTTCCAGCGTCACGATTTCGCTGCCGTGCAGCTCGCCCACGGCGATCTTACACGAGGGGCGGGCCTGCCCGTTGATCAGCACCTTGCACGCGCCGCACTGTTCCAGGCCGCAGGCCAGCTTGGCGGCCTTCAGCCCCAGGTCGTTGCGCAGGATGTAGAGCAAAGGCGTCGCCGGATCCACGCGCACCGTGTGCTCGCGGCCGTTGACGCGCAGGCGAATGCTGCGCAGTTGGGGCGTGGCATCCGCAGGAAATGAAGTCATAGCCGCACCGCCTTAAAAATCATGAACCGCAAAGACGCAAAGATCGCAAGGGAAAAGCAACAGCAAGAACAGCATGAAGAAAAATCTACCGCAGAGGCGCAGAGGACACAGAGAAAAGCCCAGTGAAAATCGAGCAAGAGAGGGATTCGCCTGGGTGCAAACGTCCTTGCTGTTTGCTGTTCTTTGCGCCCTTTGCGACTTTGCGGTTGGCTGTTTTTACTCGGCCCCGAACTTGAAGACCGTCGTCTCCGCGAAGCGCTCGCCCGGCTCCAGCACCACGGTGGGGAACTCGGGATGGTTGGGCGAATCGGGGAAGTGCTGCGTCTCCAGGCAGACGGCCCCGCGCCACGGGTAGACCATACCGCCGCGGCCCGTGATCGTCTTGGGCATCATGTTGCCGGAATAGAACTGCACGCCGGGCTGCGTGGTATAGACCTCCAGCACGCGGCCGCTGGTCGGCTCCGTGACGCGCGCGGCCAGGCGCAGGTCGCCGGCTTCGCCGTTGACCACCCAGTTGTGGTCATAGCCGCCACCGATGCGAATCTGCTCGTCGTCGGCCTCGATGCGGTCGCCGATGCGCGTGGGTTGGCGGAAGTCGAGGGGCGTGCCCTCCACGCTGCGCAGCTCGCCCGTGGGCACGAGCTTGTCGCTGACCGGCGTGAAGCGGTCGGCGTTGAGCATCATCACGTGGTTCAGATTATTGCCGCGGCCTGCCAGGTTGAAATAGGAGTGATTGGTCAGGTTGAGGATCGTAGCCTGGTCGGTGGTCGCCGCGTAGTCGACGCGCAGTTCGTTGTCATTGGTCAGCGTGTAGGTGACCTCGACATTGAGGTTGCCGGGGTAGCCCTCTTCGCCGTCCTTGCTCAGGTAGGTCAGGCGCAGGCTCACCGCGTCGTCCACGCCGGCCATTTCGGCGTCCCACACCACCTTGTCGAAGCCTTTGTTGCCGCCGTGCAGATGATTGCCGCCGGCATTGGTGACGAGTTCGTACTGCTTGCCCTTGAGGGTGAACTTGCCCTCGGCGATGCGGTTGGCAAAGCGCCCCACCAGCGCGCCGAAGAAAGGATGCGGGGCCAGATATTCAGCCAGCGTGTCGAAGCCGAGCACGATGTCGTCCGGCTTGCCGGTGCGGTCCGGCGTCACCAGCGAGACGATAATGCCGCCGTAGTTGGTGATCTTGACCTGGACGCCGTGGTCGTTGCTCAGCGTGTAGAGATCGACCGGCGTGCCGCTTTGGGTCGCCCCAAAGAGTTGCTTGTGAATGTTCATAACGATCTCCTCTAGTGCTCCTCTAGTGGCATGGTTGGGCGATGATTGCTGCCAGGCTCAGTTTACCACAGCCAAGCGCTTGCGGCCTACGTTGGCGCTTGTGGATCAATCCACAAGCTGATACGCCAAACAGGCTAAAAGCCTGTTGCACGCCGCCTACACACGGCTCAACGCGCTTCAACGTGCTTCGTATAGCAGGCGCCGAATTGATTCGGCGCCTCTCGCCGACGTGCGCCATTGACGCTCCTATCCTTGACCGCCATGGATCGAGATCGGGCGCGGGACGCTTTGGGGTGCAAGGCCGCGGTGCGCTACGATAGGCGACAACACGCCCTTCTCTATCGGCTGCACCTATTTCATCACTTTCATAACGACTAGACCGAAAAGACCAAGCATGTTCGATCCGCACACCTCCACCTTTATATCCGCCACGAAGCCGCCCGACGCGCCTGCGACCGAGTCGCCCTACTGGTTTTTGTTCCAGGGCGACAAGCTGCTCGTGCGCCTCGGCGGCTATCTCGTGGGCATTCCGCAAGCGCGCGACGTCGACGAACTGGGCATCCAACCGGCGCATCTGCAATATATGGGCTACCTGTACAACGCGTATGGCGGTCGCGCCGATTGTTACGCGGGGGATGTGGACGCCTCGGCCGCGCTGCCGCCGCGCATCCGCACCGACAATCTGCGCGACGCGCACTCGCACCTGGGCGAACTGATGTTCAACCTGGCGGGGCGCGCCGTGCAGATCGCCACGTGGGACCGCACGCACCAGTTCTGCGGTCAATGCGGCGCGCCCACCGAAACGCTAGCGCACGAGCGAGCCAAGAAATGCCCGCAGTGCGGGCTGATCAGCTACCCGCGCCTTTCGCCCGCCATCATCATCGCCGTGATCCGCCACACGGACGACGGCGACCGGCTGTTGATGGCGCGCAACCACCGCTTCCCGGCGGGCCGCTACAGCGTGGTCGCCGGCTTTGTCGAGCCGGGCGAATCGCTGGAAGAGACGGCGCGGCGCGAGGTGCGCGAAGAGACCGGCATCGCCATCCAAAACATCCGCTATTTCAGCAGCCAGCCGTGGCCCTTCCCCAATTCTCTCATGCTGGCCTTCACCGCCGAATACGCCGGCGGCGAAATCGCGGTGGAAGAAGCGGAAATCGCCGACGCGCAGTGGTTCGCGGCGGACGCCATGCCCCAGCTGCCGCCCAAAATCAGCGTCGCGCGCAAGCTGATCGACTGGTTCATGGCGCAAAACGGCGGCGGCCCCGTGCAGGAGTGGTAGAAAGAAATAGAACGCGGATGACGCGGATTTAGCGAATTTTCGCGGATCAAATCAGAATGGATTATCTTCCAGGAAGCCGGCAGCTTCCTGGAAGATTTTTCTTGGGCTTGTTCTTGTCTGCTTTTTATCCGCTTCGATCCGCCCAATCC
>JBBSBO010000214.1:0-5457 GCA_038251215.1 Caldilineales bacterium | reverse complement strand
CCCGCCCAGGCAGCGCCGCAGCGCGCCACCCCGCGCGGCGAGGCGAAGTTATGGGCGGGCGACCTCATGGCAGCGATGATCCACGACCCCGCATCCACGCCCAGCACGACATGCGCTTCGTTGCCGCCATCGTCGCGCGGCGCGGCGTGTTCTTGGGCGTCGAGCGTACATTCGTGCAGGATGCCGGCCGCGCGGATCGTGCAAAAGCCTCCCTGGCACGGCCCCATGCCCAGGCGAATATCGCGGCGCAGGTCGTCCAGCGTGACGGTGGGGTTGTGGGCCGCGGCGGACTCCAGCATGGAACGCGTGATCAGTTCACACTCGCAGATCAACTGCCCTTGCAGGCGGCCCTCTTCCACCTCGTGCAGGCGGTGACCCAGCCAATAGTGGCCCTGTTCCGTGCCGGGCACGGGCGTGTCGGCGGTGGTGCAGGGCCGCGGCGCGCCCAGTTGCGCGCAGGCGGCGTCCACGGTCAACTCGGCCATCAGGCGGAAGGTGGTCCACTTGCCGCCGGTGATGGTCAGCAGGCCGGCGACGCCGTCGCGCGGCTGGTGATCGAGCAGGGCCATCGCCCGCGTGGCGTTGCGCGTGTCGCCGCTGTAGCCTTCCTGGTAGAGAGGGCGGACGCCGGCCCAGGCGCGCAGCACGCGCGCGCGGCTGATGCCGGGGACCATCTTATCGCCCTCGCGCAGCATCAACTCCACTTCCCACGCTTCGATGCGCAGATGTTCGGGGTCGCTGACTTTCTGATCGGTGGTGCCGATCACGGCGACCGTGTGGGCGGGCACGATGATGTCGCCGTCCGAGGGCATTTTGCAGCGGTTGAGCACGGTGTTGACCACGCGATGGTTCATGGCGACCATCGTCCCCTTGCCGGGGATCACCTGGACGTCGACGCCCGCCAGCGCGGCCAACTGCCCGGCCCACGCCCCGGCGGCGTTGATCACCATGTCGGCGTGGATCAGCAGCTCTTCGCCGGAGGTCGCATCACGCACTTTGGCCCCGGCTACGCGGCGGCTGCCGCCGTCGCCCGCCATGAGCAGCTCGATGACTTCGTGGTAGACGAGGATTTGCGCGCCGGCAAGCTGGGCGGCCTGCGCCGTGACGTGCGTGGCGAGGAAACTGTCGGCTGCGCCGTCGGGCAACTCAAAGACGCGGCTGATGGCCGGGTTGAGCAGCGGTTCGCGGCGTCGCGCCTCGGCGGGCGAGATCTCGTTGCAGGGCACGCCCAACTCGGCGCAGGCCGACTTGAAGCGGTCGGGGTAGTCGCCTTCGTCTTCCGGGGTGACGACAAAGAAGCCGCTGGTGTCTTCGATGCAGTGTGTGTGCGTGCGGCGCAGAATGCGGTTTTCGTGGATGCACTCGACCGCGCTTTGCGGGTCCTTGACGACATAGCGTCCGCCGCTGTGCAGCAGGCCGTGGTAGCGCCCGGTCGTGCCGTGCGTGAGGTCGCGCCGTTCGACGAGGACGACCCGAAAGCCGCGTAGCGCCGCATCCCAGGCGATGCCGGTTCCTGTGGAGCCGCCGCCAATCACCAGTACCTCGGTATCCATGCGTTTCATAGGTCTATCTTACCATGTCCAGTGTGTTTCTGCAGGATTGCAAAGGTGATTCATGCGGCGCTTGAGCCGGGTGCTTTGTTTGCCGGCGCAAGGCGCGGTCAGGGCTGGGCCAGCAGCTCGCGCACCTGTATGCCGGAGCGGCAAGCGAGCGCTTGGCGCGCCAGTTCGCGGCATTCCGCCAGGTGGAGGTCGCGGATCGTCTCCTTGATCAGCGGCACGGCGGGCAAGGGCGCGCTCAGCTCGGTGACGCCCAGGCCGACGAGCAGCGGCACGGCAATCGGGTCGCCGGCGATTTCGCCGCACAGCGAGACCGGCTTATGCGCCTGGCGGCCCGCCTCGCAGGTGAGCCGGATCAGGTGCAGCACGGCGGGGTGCAGCGGGTCGGCCATGCCCGCGACGACGCTGTTGGTGCGGTCGCTGGCAAGGACGTATTGCGCCAGGTCGTTGGTGCCGATGCTGAAAAAGTCCACCAGGGGCGCCAGCGCCGGCGCGATCAGCGCGGCGGAGGGCACTTCGACCATGATGCCCAGCCGCAGCGGCGGCAGGTCCGCCGGCAGTTGGCTGAGCAGATTTCGCACCGTGAGGATCTCTTCGGCAGTGCTGATCATGGGCAGCAGGAAGCGCACGTCGACGCCCGGCGCGGCCTGCGCCGCCGCGAGCTGCAGGGCGCGATACTGTGTGAGGAGGATGTGCGGCTGGTCGATCAGCAGGCGGACGCCACGCAGACCCAAGAAGGGATTTTCCTCGTGGCGATGCACGATGTAGCGCACCGGTTTGTCGCCGCCGGCGTCGAGACCGCGCACCGTGAGCAGCGAGTTCACCTGGGTCAAGAACTCGGCATAGGTCCGTGTCTGTTCTTCGAGCGAAGGCGCCTCGGCACGGCCGCGAAAGAGATACTCGGTGCGCAGCAAGCCCACGCCGTCGGCCCCGACGTGCGCGGCCTGGGCTACTTCCTTGGGGCTGTTGGCATTGGCGCTGACCGGGATGCAAAAGCCGTCACGCGTGACTGCGGGCGAGTGCGCGTGGTCGATGGCGGCGGCCTGGGATGCCAGGAACTGGTCGCGGCGGCGGCGCAGGGCCGGCATTTCGTCCGGCTCGATGCCGGCATACAGGCGACCGCGGAAGCCGTCTACCACAGCCGTCAGGCCGGGCGTCAGGTGCAGGATGTCGTAGCCCAGCGCGCACGCCAGCGGGATGCCCATGCTGCGGGCGAGAATAGCGGAATGGGCCGTGGGCGTGCTTTGCGCCAGGGCGATGCCGGCGACCTGGTCCGCCGAAAGCTGTGTCAACTCGCTGGGGCTAAGGTCCTCGGCGACGAGGATGGCGCCGGCGGGCAAGTTTGCCAACGCCAGTTGGTTGACCTGCGCGCCCAGGCGGGCGAGCAAGCGCTGCCCCAGGTCGAGGATATCCGAGGCGCGCCCGGCGAAGTATTCGTCGTCGAAGGCCGTGAACAGCTCGGCCAACTCGCCGATCACATGATGCGTGGCGCTGACGGCGTTCTCACCGTGCTGCATGATGCGGTTCTGCATGGCGTCGAGCAGCGTTTTGTCGTGCAACATCACGCGGTGTGCGGCGAAGATCTCCGCCACAAGCGTATTCGGGTTCTCGCTGAGCAGCTTCAACTCGGCGTCGACCTCGGCCTGCGCCTGTAGGAAGTGTTGCCATTCCGCCTCGGGCGCGCGTTCGTCCTCTGCGCCGGCATGGGCGGGGACGGCCTGGTCGGGGCGATAGAGCACGAGCACGCCAATGCCGATGCCGGGGGCCGCCACCAGGCCGGAGAAGGTCTGCATGAGGGTTACGCCGCCGCCCCGGAGGGATCGAGCAGAGCGGACAGGGCGGCGAGCGCCTCGTGCGCGTCGGCGCCGGCGGCGCAAAGGCGCAGCTCGTGACCGGTGCGCGCCTGCAACTGCATGATCTGGAGGATGCTCTTGATATCGACCACGGGCGAGGGGCGCGTGAGGTTTTCGGCGGTGATGTCGGCGGCAAAGCGATTGGCGATGTAGGCCATATCTTTGCCCGCGCGCAGATGCAGCCCGCTGGGGTTGGTGATGGTGATGGTGGCGCAGAGCGGCGCCTGGGTCACGGGGCCGGCATCCTCCACTAGCGAAAAACCTTGTCTAGGCGGCGCGCCGTTTCGGCGGCGCGGTTGACTTCCTCCAGAGTATGGCCGAGGCTGGCTTCCAGCGCGGCGACGATGGCGCCTTCCACCAGCGGCGCGTTGCTGATCAGACAGACCGCAGCCTGCTCCTCGGGCAGCAGCTCGATGGCTGTCTCGGCGCTGAGTACGGCGCTTCCCACGTCCACCAGGAGCAGCACGCCTGCCGGTCGCCAGCAGGCCTGGATGGCCTCGACGATGCGCAGCGCGTCGGTGCCGATCTGGAATTGCCCATGCTCGTCGACGATGCCCCCGACCGCGGCAATCGGCACCGGCTCCTGCGTCATCTCGGCGGCAAGCCGGCAGGTTCCTTCGGCGATATCGTGGCAGTGCGAAACGATGTCCAGGGCAATCACGCGTTCAGTCTTTCTCAATCCGATTACTCAACCCCACTACCCACCCAATCCAACTACTCGACCCAATTAAACGTGCGTTCGACCGCGCGTTTCCACCCGGCATAGCCGGCGGCGCGGCTCTCTTCGTCCATGTGAGGCTGCCAGGAGCGGCCAACCTGCCAGTTGCCGCGCAGGCTGTCCAGGTCATCCCAAAAACCCACGGCCAAACCCGCGGCGTAGGCGGCGCCGAGGCTGGTCGTTTCCAGAATCTTGGGGCGGATAACCTCTGCGCCGAGAATGTCGGCCTGGAGCTGCATCAGGAAGTTGTTGGCGGTGGCGCCGCCGTCCACCTTCAGGCTGCGCAGGGAGACGCCGCTGTCCGCCTCCATGGCGTCAAGCACCTCGCGCGTCTGGTAGCAGATCGATTCCAGGGCGGCGCGCACGATGTGGCCGCGGTCGATGAAACGGGTGAGGCCGACGATCACGCCGCGCGCGTCGCTGCGCCAATAAGGGGCGAAGAGGCCGCTGAAGGCAGGCACCAGGTAGCAGCCGCCGTTGTCAGCCACGCTCTGGGCCAGACTTTCCGTCTCCTCGGCGGATTCGATCAGGCGCAGGCTGTCGCGCAGCCATTGCACGGTGGCCCCCGCCATGGCGATCGAGCCTTCCAGGGCGTAGACGGGCGGACGCTCGCCCAGCTGGTAGCAGACGGTAGTGAGCAGCCCGTTGCGGCTGTGGACAATTTCTTCACCCGTATTGAGGAGCATGAAGCAGCCGGTGCCGTAGGTGTTTTTGGCCTCGCCCACAGCGAAGCAGGTTTGCCCCACCGTGGCGGCCTGTTGGTCGCCCAGATCGCCGCACACGGGGACGGCCCCGCGCAGCGGCCCGCCGGCAAGCGTGAGGCCATAGAACGCGCCGTCACTGCTGGGGCGGATCTCCGGCAGGAGTTGGCGCGGGATGCCCACTATGCCCAACAACTCCTCATCCCAGTCGAGCGTAGCCAGGTCCATCAGCATGGTGCGGCTGGCGTTGGTGGGGTCCGTGATGTGCTTGCCGCCGGTCAGTTGCCAGATAAGCCAGGTGTCGACCGTGCCGAAGAGCAGGTCGCCGGCTTCCGCCTGCGCGCGCACGCCGGGCAGGTTGTCCAACATCCAGCGGATTTTGGGGCCGGCGAAATAGGTGGCGAGGGGCAGGCCGGCCTTGCGGAAGATCGTCTCGGCGTGCCCGGCTTCAGCCAGGCGGCGGCAGATCTGGTCGGTGCGCGTGTCTTGCCAGACGATGGCGTTGTGTACAGGTTGGCCGGTATGCCGGTTCCAGAGGATCGCTGTCTCACGCTGGTTGGTGATGCCGATGGCTGCGAGGTCCGACGCGCCGATCTGGGCTTTGGCAAGGGTGGCGCCGATCACTT
>JBBSBO010000213.1:0-5465 GCA_038251215.1 Caldilineales bacterium | reverse complement strand
GCATCGCCGGGGTCCCGTCCGGCTAGCCGCGCACTTACACATTGGGTGGTTCTATGTGTAAATTCGTGTGCAATCATCATGACGACGCCAGGCCGCAAAACGATACGCGTAATCTATTCTCATTGAAAAACTCGCGTTTGCATGAGCCGATGCATCCTCGTATAATGCGAGCGTTCGGCTTGCAGGGGGCCATACTTCCTCGTCCTTGTGCAAGCGCCGATTGGGTACGGACGCTAGATGGGACGTCTGGACTGCCGCGTGCAGCGCGTTTTCTATCGCCGCCAGGACGGTTCGATCACAATTCAACACATGCGCAGCGCAGCGCGAAAGGTTCCAGGGGGAACGGGCGGGACTGTGCGATGCCCGCGCGCTTAATTTCATTCTATATCCCACGATTTTGTATCCCACAAGGAGAAAGCACATGCAAGAGCGATTGTTTGGAGTTGGGCACAAGGGACGCGGGATCGGCGCAGCTTTGGCGCTGCTCTTGATCCTGGCGCTGACGTTGGCTGCCTGCGGCGCACCCGCCGCCGCCCCGGCTGGTGAAGAAGCCGCCCCCGCCGCCGAAGGCGCCGCCCCGGCGGACAGCATGATGGGCGGCACGTTGGTATTTGGCCGTTATGCGGATTCACTCTTTTTGGACCCGGTGTGGAACGACGCCAACCTGGACATCTGGGTGCTGAACAGCCTCTACGATACGCTGCTGCACTCGACGAATGACGGGCAGGGCGTGCTGCCTGCCCTGGCGACCGATGTTTCGCTCTCCGACGACGGCTTGGTCGCCACCGTGACGCTGCGCGACGGCATTAAGTTCAGCGACGGCTCGCCCATCACCCCCGAAGACGTGGCCTTCTCGCTCGACCGCGCGCGCAACCCGGAACATGGCATCTGGAGCTTCTCGCTCGAGTCCATCGCCTCGGTGGAGCCGTCCGGCGACAATCAGGTGATCATTAACCTCAGCCATGTGGACCCGACCCTGCAGGCCGCGCTGGCGATGTTCAACTCCGCCGTCATGCCCAAAGCGCTCTACGAAGCCATGCCGGGCGAGACTGACAAAGACAAGGCCGAGGCCTTCGCCGCCAACCCGGTCGTTTCCGGGCCGTTCACGCTCAAGGAATGGGTGCGCGGCGAGCACATGCTGCTGGAGCGCAACCCCAATTACTGGATGACCGACGACAAGGGCGTGCAGCTCCCCTACCTGGATGCCGTGCGCTTCGAGATCATCCCTGAAGATGCCACGCGCATCCTCAAGCTCCAGGCTGGCGAAATCGACGCCTCCGAGTTCATTCCCCTCAGCCGCGTAGCCGAACTGGACGCCGACTCCAACATCCAGATGGAACTGTTCCCCTCCACCAAGGTCGGCGAGATCCTAATGAACAACCGGCCGGAGTTGAACGACGGTACGCCCAACCCGCTCTCCAGCCTGCAAGTGCGCCAGGCGCTGAACTACGCCACCGACAAAGACGCGCTGATCCAGTTGGTCACCTTCGGCACGGGCACGCCCATGCGCTCCTACATGTCCTCCACCACGCCGCTCTTCGCGCCGCAGCCAATGTATCCCTACGACCTGGAGAAGGCCAAGGCGCTTCTGGCCGAAGCCGGCTATGGCGACGGCTTTGAGGTGTCGGTCATCTCCGTCGCGGGCAACGCCGACAGCGCCGCCCTGCTGACGGCCGTACAGCAAATGTGGAGCCAGGTCGGCGTGGATCTCAAGATCGATCAGGTGGACTCGCCCACTCTCACCGAACGCTACCGCGCCAATGACTTCCAGATGCGCGTCGCCTCGTGGACCAACGACATCAACGACCCTAGCCAGATCACGTCGTACTTCGCTATCTACTCGGTGGTCGAGTCGCTGCACACTGGCTTCCAGAACGACGAGATCGAGCAGCTCTACACCGAGAGCCAGAGCGAGCTGGACGTGGCCAAGCGCGGCGAGATGTACAAGCGCATCCAGGAAATCTACGTCGAGGCGGCGCCCTTCATCTTTACGTATGAAACGCCGTACCCTGTGGCGCTGCGCAACAACGTGCATGGCTTCTTCCAGGTGCCACTGGGCCAGAACATCTTCACCGAGGTCTACTTGACCGAATAGTCATGGCCGGATAGGTCAGATATGGGTTGCACGCCGCGCGTGCAACCCATATCTGTCGAGCCTGCCGTCTCCCCCACTTTGCCGGTTAGGAGCGTAGCGCCTTGAGCCGCTGGAACTATTTCTTCTCTCGCCTCTTGCAGATGGTCCCCACCTTCTTGCTAATCATGGTCCTGGTCTTCACGCTCGTGCGCCTGCTGCCGGGCGACCCTGCCAGCGCTGTGCTAGGCGACCGGGCCACCGAAGAAGATGTGGCGCGCCTCAACGCCCTCATGGGCGTGGATAAGCCGATCCCGGTGCAGTTCGGCCTATTTATACGCAACTTCTTCCGCGGCGATCTGGGCGATTCGATCTCGTTTCGCATCCCCGTCTCCCAGCTCATCTTGCAACGCATTCCCGTCACCCTTTTCTTGACGCTGTATGGCGCGCTCCTGGCCGTGCTGTTGGCCGTGCCTTTGGCTTTCGTCGCCGCCATCCGCCGCGGCAGCGCCCTGGACAACGCCATTCGCGCGGTCTTCCAGATCGGCCTATCCCTGCCCACCTTCTATATCGGCCTGTTGGTGCTCACGCTCTTCGGCGCCATGCTCGGCTGGTTTCCCATCGGCGGCTATGGCGACACCTTTGTGCAGCACGCCTACCATCTCTTTTTGCCGGCGCTGGCGCTGGGCTTTCACCTGGCCGCGGTGCTGATGCGCATGTTGCGCGCCGCCATTATCGAGGTGCTGACCGCCGAGTACGTCGACTTTGCCCGCGCCAAAGGCCTGCGCAGCCGCGTGATCATGACCAAGCATGTGCTGCGCAACGCCTTGATCTCCACCGTCACGCTGCTGGGCCTCAACATCGGCCAACTCTTCGGCGGCGCGGTCATCACCGAGACGGTCTTCGCCGTGCCCGGCGTGGGCCGGCTGATGGTCGATTCGATCTACGCTCGCGACTACGCCGTGGTGCAGGGGCTGACGATCACCTTTGCCGTGCTGGTCTCGCTGGTCTTTCTGTTTACCGACCTGCTCTATGCGCAGTTGGACCCCCGCGTCGAAATATCCTAAAGACGCCGGGCGTTGGCGCCGCGACACGTTTGTCCGGCCATTTGACCCGGAACTTCTACGCGGCGATCGATTCTAGAGGAGCCATTTGATGACAGCGACTGCTGTCCCCGCCACACTCATACGCCCGCGTACGCGCCTGCGCTACCGGCCCAACTCCACCCTAATTACCGGCGTATCGCTGATCACGGGGCTGATCCTGGTGGCGATCTTTGCCCCGCAGATCGCGCCCTACAGCCCCACCGACTTTGACTACAACGCCGTGTTGCATCCGCCCAGCGCGCAACACTGGTTCGGCACAGACAACTTCGGTCGCGACATTCTGTCGCGCGTGATCTGGGGCGCGCGCATTGACCTCCAGATCGCGTTATTCACCACCCTTGTGCCCTTTTTCGCCGGGTCGATCATCGGAGCGGGCGCAGGCTACTATGGCAAGTGGCTGGACAGCCTCTTCGGACTGATCGTCAATGTCGTCGTGGTCATTCCCTTCCTCGTACTGGTGATCGCAATTGTGGCTTTCTTGGGGCCGGGGCTGCGCAACATGTACATCGCGGTCAGCCTTGTGGGCTGGGTCTCGTATGCACGTCTGGTGCGCGGCGAGATGCTGGTACAAAAGCAATCCGACTATTCGCTGGCCGCGCGCGGCATGGGCTATACGTCGGCGCGCGTGGTGGGGCGGCACTTGCTGCCTAACGTGATCGCGCCCGCCATTATCTTCTGGATGACAGACATGTCGCTGGGCATTCTGCTCGGCGCCAGCCTGGGGTACCTGGGCCTGGGCGCACAGCCGCCCACGCCGGAATGGGGCGTGATGGTGGCGGACGGCAAGAACTTTATGACGACGGCTCCGTGGATCTCCTCGTTTCCGGCCTTGGCGCTGGCCGTGGTCGGCATCGGCTTTAGCCTGATCGGCGACGGCTTGGCCGAGTTGCTGAGGCCGCGCCAATGAACGTTCACCCGCCCGCCAAGCTGCCCACCGCCCGCACGGATGAACCCATCCTCTCGGTGCGCGACCTGCACACGGAGTTTCACACCAAGCGCGGCCGCCTGATCGCGGTCGACGGCATCGAGTTCGACCTCTTCCCCGGCGAGGTGCTGGGGCTGGTCGGCGAGAGCGGCTCCGGCAAGAGCGTGACTCTGCGCTCGCTGATCCGCCTGATCCAGCCTCCCGGCGTGACGCGCGGCGAAGTCTGGTGGCAAGGCCGTGACCTGATGGTCATGTCCGCCGACGACTTGCGCGAAGTGCGCGGCGGTGAGATCAGCATCATCTTCCAAGAGCCGATCAGCGCGCTCAACCCCGTGCTGCCCGTGGGCGAGCAGATCAAGGAGACGCTGCGCCAGCACACCGACCTACCCGGTCGCGACCTGGATGCCGCCGCCGCCGAGTTACTGGACATGGTCGGCATTCCCTCGGCGCGGGCGCGGCTCAACGACTTCCCGCACCAGTTTTCCGGCGGCATGCGCCAGCGCGTCATGATCGCGATTTCGCTCGCGTCCAATCCGCAACTTTTGTTGGCGGATGAGCCGACCACGGCATTGGATGTGACGATCCAGGATCAGATCCTCAAGCTGATCCTGCGCCTGAAAGATCAACTGGGCATGAGCGTAATCCTCGTGACGCACGACCTGGGCGTGGTGGCGCAGACGTGCGACCGCGTGGCCGTGATGTACGCCGGCCGCGTGGTAGAGGTAGCCTCCGTGGTGGACTTGTTCCACCGGCCGCGGCACGCCTACACGCTGGGCCTGCTCAACTCGGTGCCGACGGGCGGCGGCAACCGCAACCCGCTGCTGCCCATTCCCGGCGCCCCGCCCGACTTGGCCGGGCTGCCGCCGGGCTGCCCCTTCGCCCCGCGTTGCGCCTATGCCGACGAAAAATGCTTGGCCCAACGCCCGGAACTGGCACCTATCGGGCAAGACCGCCTTTCGGCGTGCATTCACTATGACAAGCTGGAGCAACCTCGGGTGGTGATCGCATGACGACAGCCCCGAACCCGTCCGGCGATAGGCCTATCCTGCTGCGTATCGAGGACCTGCACAAGGCCTTCCCCGTTCCCTATGACGTGTGGGAGCGCATCCGCCGCAGGCCGCAGCAAAAGGTGCGCGCGCTCAATGGCGTCAGTCTCTTCGTGCATAGCGGCGAGACCATCGGCATTGTCGGCGAGTCCGGCTGCGGCAAGTCGACGCTGGCGCGCTGCATCGTGCGGCTGTACGACGCCGACCGCGGCCAGATCCACTTTGATGACCTCGACGTGCTGACCCTGTCCGGTGCGCGCCTGCGCGCCTATAACCGCCGCGTGCAGATGGTCTTTCAAGATCCCTTCACCTCACTC
>JBBSBO010000212.1:0-5480 GCA_038251215.1 Caldilineales bacterium | reverse complement strand
TGAACTTCTCCTCGTAGTCGTCCACCAGTTCGCGGCGCTTGGCCTCGGGGTCTTCAGCCTCCTGCACCTGTTTTTTAAAGAGAATATTGACGGCCCCCTCGGCCCCCATCACCGCCAGTTCAGCGTTGGGCCAGGCGTAGAGCAGGTCGCCGCGCAGCCCCTTGCTGCTCATCACACAGTAGGCGCCGCCGTAGCTCTTGCGCAGGATCACCATCAGCTTGGGCACGGTGGCCTCGCTGTAGGCGTAGATCATGCGCGCGCCGTTGCGGATGATGCCGCCGTACTCCTGGTGCGTGCCGGGCAGGAAGCCGGGCACGTCTTGCAGCGTGATGATGGGGATGTTGTAGGCGTCGCACAGGCGGATGAAGTGCGCGGCCTTGACGGAGGCCTTGATGTCAATTGTGCCCGCCAGCACCATCGGCTGGTTGGCGACGATGCCGATCACCCAGCCGTTGAGGCGCGCAAAGCCCACAACCATGTTCTCCGCCCACAGTTGATGCACTTCGAAGAAGCGCCCGTCGTCGACAATACTGGCAATGACCTGGCGCACGTCATACGGCTTGTGCGGCTCGATGGGGACGATCTGCTCCAGTTCCGGGCAGCGCCGCCGCGGGTCGTCGCGCGGGGGCACATAGGGCGGGTCGTCCTGGTTGTTAGAGGGCAAATAGGAGAGCAGGGCGCGCACCAACGTCAGGCATTCCTGGTCGTCCTTGGCGAGGAAGTGGCTGACGCCGCTCTCGGTGGAGTGGACCATGCCGCCGCCCAGCTCTTCGAGGGTGACATCCTCCTGCATCACGGCGCGCACGACGTTGGGGCCGGTGATGAACATATAGCTGTTCTCCGTCATAAAGACGAAGTCGGTGAGCGCGGGCGAGTAGACCGCGCCGCCGGCGCACGGGCCGAGGATCACGGAGATCTGCGGGATGACGCCGGACGCCTCGCAGTTGGCGTCGAAGAGGCGCGCGTAGCCCGCCAGGCTGTCGACGCCCTCCTGGATACGCGCGCCGCCGGAGTCGTTGAGCGCGATGAAGGGACAGCCGTACTTGAGCGCCATCTGCATGGCCTTGACGATCTTGGCGGCGTGCATCTCGCCCAGCGAGCCGCCCATCACGGCTGCATCTTGCGCGGCGGCAAAGACGCGACGCCCGTTGACCAGCCCGAAGCCGGTGATGACGCCGTCGCCATAGCGCGAGCTGCGTCCGTCCATGTATTGCTCGTAGCGCGGCGTCACCAGCGTGTCGATTTCGTTGAAGGTGTTGGGGTCAAAGAGCACATCCAGCCGCTCTTGCGCGGTCAGGCGCGCCTTGCTGTGTTGGCGCTCCTGATCTTTGGCCGAGCCTGCGGCCTTCTGTTTGCGTTGACGAAGGTCATCGATGTAGCTTTCCAAGAGAAAGTTCTCCCCAATAATAACGGACAAAGATAGATTCCATATGACGGCAGGCGCCTTTCACGCTATGGGCGAAAAAACTGGAAACCGCTGCCTCTCGCAAAGGCGCAAAGACGCTAAGATGTTTGCCCTCAGCTATGTTCTAAGATATTAGGCATAGAGTCAGCACGTATGCGACATCACTTGGAACGTCGCGCGCGCTGTCAGTGGCGATGCCGCGTGCGTCCCGTGAATAGAAACACCGCCACAGCGATAAGGTCGCGGTCGGCCCAGCCATCTGCGCGGCGACATGCACTAGTTCCGGGTGCAGCGTCGCGCGCAGCGGCGCCCAGCCTGCATCGAGCGGGCGAAACAACTCCCCGGCGTCCACGCTCACTTGCCGCGTGTCTACGCTGAGGCCGAGATGCAGCGCCTTGAGCAGGGCTTCCTTGGCGCTCCACAGCACGGTGATTGCCGCGTCGCGCGCCGCCGGCGCCGCCGCGGCGATGGCTGCCTGTTCCTGCGGCGTAAAGAAGTCGCGCACAAAGGACGCGTCGCGCGGCTCGATCACCTCGAGGTCGCCGCCCAAGCCGGGCAAGTGCGGCGTCGTTCCTGCCATCAACGCGCAAAAAGCCAGGCCGCGGCTGTGGCTGATCGTCAAGGCGAGCGGCAGGCGGGTGGCGGGCGGCGCGACGCCGTCCCAGGATGCGGGCGACTGGAGAGCGTTGGCGGCGCGTGTCACCGCGGCGTAGGGCGCGCCGCTGGGGTCGTTGGCGACGGTGATCGCCGCCAACGGCAGGGTTTCGCCGCTTGCCTGCAGATAGTCCGCCAGCAAGCGCTTAGCGGTCCAGCGGCCCAGTAGCCACTCTTGGCGGCGCTTGGGGTGCGACAGGCGCGCCAGATGCGCCGTTTCCGCCGCGCTGAGCAGGCCGGGCGGCGCCTCGCCTCGCGCCGCCGGCGGGCAATCTTGCAGCGATTGCACCAGCCGGCGGATGCTGGGCGGCGGCGTGTGGGTCACGCAGTCAGGCGCGCACATCGGCAGCTTTGCGTAGCGGTCGCGCGTGCTCAGGCGACCGGCCGCGCGACAGTGCGGAAGCCGTCCAGCTCGACATAAACGTGCCCGCCGGCATCCACCACCTGCGCCGTATACACATCGCCGCCTACCCCGGCTTGCACCAGCGCGTAGAGGCGACTGCCGCCCGCCGCCTCGGGTTGGCGATAGGCGACGACGCGCTCGATGGACGAGGGCAGCGCCATGCTCTGCTGCGTCTCGACCGACCACAGCGCCACGGCCTGGAAGCACAGCTCGATCAGCCGCGGGGCCATGAGCGAGGCGGCCTGCGCCGGGTCGGTGTTGGGCGGCAGCTTATCCGCCATCAGCACGACCGCGGCATTCCCTGCGACTTGGCCGCGCTCGATCACCTGATAGGCAGGGCCGTGGAAGAAGGTCTTGTAGATCTCGTCGCCGTGCAAGGGCAGGGCGTCAAGCTCCGGCGCGGCAAAGTCGATGGTCGGCGGCTGCGGCGCGTGGTCGCGACGTAGGCGAACGTCGGCGCGGAAGTGTTCCGTGACGCGCGTGGGCAGGCCCGGCTTCGCCGGCGCGGTGACGGAGCGCAGCACGGCGTGGGCGACGAGGTCGCCGCCGGCTTCGGGCGTGATCACGGCGCTGATGTGCAGCGTGCGCGGCTCCATGCGATGGAACTTGAAGGCGCCGAGCATTTCTTCATGCTCAACGGCGACCACGGCATAGCCGGGCGCGAGCAGCGTGGCGGCTTGGGCGAAGGCCTCCGTCGCCATCACGCCGGGCAGCCAGGGCGCGCCGGGGTCCGGGGCGTGGTCATAGAGGAAGGGCTGGCGGTTGGGGTCAAGCGTGGCCTCGAATTCCAGCCCGCCGAAGAGCTTGGCGGCTACCGGCTTGCCCGCCAGCAGGTGCGGCGGGTCGAGCTGCTGCGCGAACTGCGCGGCCTTGTCCACGTCCAAGCCGCCGCTGGGGTCGCGCTCTTCCATCCACGCGCCCAGGCGTCCGGCGACGAGGACCTCGCCGCGCGTGGCGCCGTAGGTCAGCTCGCGGCGGATGGTGGGCACGCCTGCCTCGGGCGCGAGCATGTCCACGCCCAGAGCGTCCATGATCTGCGGCACGGAGCCGCGCGAGGCCATGCCGATGCCGCCCCACGCCGTCCAGTCGATGGCGATGGCGCGCGTGTCGGGTCGCCACACAGCCATGCTGCTCGTGAGCTTGCAGAGCAGGTCATTGGCCGCGCTGTAGTCGGATTGGCCGTTGTTACCGAAGCGCGCCGTGACGGAACTGAAGGCGACGGTGGCGCCGATGGGCATGCCCTGGGCGGCCTTGAGCAGGCTAAAGAAGCCGTCGGCCTTGACGTCGAAGACCAGGTCGAACTGCTGCGGCTCCTTGTCGGGCAGCGTGCGGTCGATGAGCAGGCCGCCGGCGTGGAGCAGCACGTCGATGCGCCCGTGCTCGCGGCGGATCTCGTCGACCACGGCGGCGACGGCGGCCCCGTCGAGCAGGTTGACGCTGCGGTAGTGGGCCGTGCCGCCGGCGGCGGTCACCGCTTCCACGGCGCGCATTGCGGCCTCGCGGCGTTCGATGTCCAGGATGCGGCGATTGATGGCGGCGGGTGTGGGACGTTCGCCGGCAGCGCGAGCCACGTCGATCAGCCGCTGCTTGAGCAGCTCGCGGTCGGCGCGCAGGAGTTGCACGTCGACGTCATCCGCCGCGGGCGCGTCCACTACGTCGAGCAGATAGAAGATGCCCTTAGAGGCGACGGCAAGATCGGTGACAATGGCGCTGGTGATGCCGCCCGCGGCGCCGGTGACGACGAAGACTGTGTTTTCGTCCAGCGTCATGCCCGGCCCGCCGTCGCGCGCCGGCTGCTCGACCAGGGTGACGGTGTAGCGCAGCCCTTCGTAGTAGCCGGCCTCGACGATGCCGGGGTCGTAGAGCGTTTCGGCGAGCAGCAGCCCGGCCGGCTCAGCGGTTTTGCGGCTGACCTCGAAGTCGACGGCTTTGACCAGCGGCGCGCCGGCGGGGCGCATGCGCTGCTCGATGGCATAGGCCTTGGTGAAGCCGGTGACTGCGCCGCCCAGGGGCGCGCTCGCCGCGGCGGGTCCATAGCCGTGCAGGCCGCCCAGGCGCGTGGCCGATACAAGGAAGGTCCCCGGCCCGGCGACGGCGTCGTAGAGCACGCGCATCGTGGCGTAGAGGTTCTTGACGCGCACGCGGTTCAACTCGCGGAACTCGGCAAGCTCCAACTCCGGCAGGGCAGGCTCCACATCCAACGCGGGCAGCCAGTACACGCCCTGGATGGGGCCTTCGTCCAGCCAGGCGCGCAGCGTGCTTTGCAGCTCGGCGGTGCTGGGCGGCTCGGTGATCACGAGCGGCGTCACGCCTAGCTTGGTCAGGCGCGTGACGAGCGATTTGCCCACGCCGCTGCGGTCGAGCATGACCACAACGCGGCTGTGTTCGTCCAGGGTGACGCCGGTCAGCGCACACAACTCGAGCGCAGGGCGCAGCGCAGGCACGGGCACGCGTCGCGGCATCGCGTCCGCGTCCTCCAACGTGCCGATCGTAGCGGGCGCCTCTTGCTGCGATGCAACGTGAGCGCTCGCCGCCTCAACTGCCTCTGCGGTTCTCTGCGAACTCTGCGTCCTCTGCGGTGAATCTGTTTGCTTCAGGTCGGGCCGTGCAGCGTAGACGAAGCCGATCACCGCCGCCAGCGTGGGATAATCGCGCAGGTTGAGGCTTTCCTGGAAGGGGATGGCGAAGGTCTCGCGGATAGCAGCGAAGGTCTCCGCCTGCTTGACGGTGTCGATGCCGAGGTCGGCCTCCAGGTCAAGGTCGAGGTCGAGCATGTCCTGCGGATAGCCCGTCTTCTCGGCGACAATGGCGAGCACCCACTCCGCCACCGCATCCTCCTGCGCACCGGCCTGCTCCACTTCAACGACCGCCTCGATTGCCTCTGCGGTTCTCTGCGTACTCTGCGGTGAATCTGTTTGCTTCAGGTCAGGCCGCGCGGCGTAGACGAAGCCGATCACCGCCGCCAGCGTGGGGTAATCGCGCAGGTTGAGGCTCTCCTGGAAGGGGATGGCGAAGGTC
>JBBSBO010000211.1:0-5482 GCA_038251215.1 Caldilineales bacterium | reverse complement strand
TGGGCGGCAGGGGCGCAGTGCATAGGCGGCTGCCGACGAAAGGCAGAAATACCTCCTGTGGATCAGGCGCAGCGGGTGCAGCCTGGGCCGGCATTGTTGCACCAAAGAGCAACACGCCAAGCAGCAGCGCCAAGAGCGGGCGATGTACACGGGGTCGACGATGAAGACGCATGGCCGGCTGCCTTTCTCTGCATCTTTTTCTGGATATGCCACACGGAAGGCCGTTCCATTGCGCTGGGCCGTCACAATATGGGCTGAATTGGAACAATGGACGACTGCAAATTGAATAGCAGGCGAATAGAGATCGTAGAAGAAACGGATGATCCCGTCTTGTACGGCATTCTAGAGCAACGCCCGCCATTGGTCAAACGCTTGCCAAGCCTTTCTCTCTCTGCGACAATTCTGCGATAATGATGCTTGGACCGCTTGATGAAGGTGATCCTCACTGGTTGACAAGACTGCATCGAACACTATGTAGGACCCCGTATAGGATGCTATGTATCGCTTTTACGCCTCCCCCTTAACCCTAGAATCCGCCCTGGCGCTCAAGGCGCAGCACGGCGAGCAGGCGCGCTTCATCGCCGGCGGCACCGACCTGCTTGTCGAACTGGAGCGCGGCCGCCGCGACCCTGCCGGCGGCGAGCTGGGCCTGATCGACCTGACGCGCATCCCCGGCCTCGCCGATATCCGCCGGGAAAACGGCTGGATTCACCTCGGCCCGCTGGTGACGCACAATCAATGCGTGGCCGACCCGCTGATTGTGGCCCACGGCTTCCCGCTGGCGCGCGCCTGTTGGGAAGTGGGCGCGCCGCAGATTCGCAACCGCGCCACCGTCGCCGGCAATCTCATCACCGCCAGCCCGGCGAACGATTCCATCGTGCCGCTGATGGCGCTGGACGCCACCGTCAGCCTGCGCAGCGCCGCCCGCGGGGAGCGCACGCTGGCGCTGAGCGACTTCTGCACGGGCTTCCGCCGCGTCGACCTGGCGCCGGACGAGATGCTCACGCGCATTTCCTTCCCCGTGCGCGCGGGGCAGTCGCCTAAACAAGACCATGCGCAGGACCGCGCAGCGCAAGACGCTGCGCAAAAGGACAATGTGCAGGATGACGGCGTTTTCATCAAGCTGGGGCTGCGCCGCGCCCAGGCGATCAGCGTAGTCAGCGCGGCCGTGATCGCCACACGTGCGGGCGATGACCCGTCTGCGCCGGTGCGCCATGCGGCCATCAGCCTGGGAGCGGTGGCCCCGGTGGTGGTGCGCGCGCCGGCGGCGGAGGCGTACCTGACGGGTCGCCCGCTCGACGAAGAGACGATCGCGGCGACGGCGCGCCTGGCCGCCGAGGCCGCCCAGCCCATCGACGACATCCGCGGCAGCGCCGCGTATCGCCGCGCCATGGCGGAGGTCCTCGTCGCCCGCGGCCTGCGCCAGATCGCGCGCGGGCAGGCTCGTGCCGGCTGGCCCGCTCGCCCCGTCATGCTGTGGGGTCAAACGGAGGGGCGCTGGCCCGTGCCCACGCGCGCGTCGATCCCGGCGGACCAGGCACGCGTCAATGGGCGGCTGCTGGCGCTGGAGCCGGACATGACGCTGCTGGACAGCCTGCGCGCCGCCGGCCTGGTCGGCGTGAAGGAGGGCTGCGCCGAGGGCGAGTGCGGGGCCTGCACCGTCTTCCTGGACGGCATGGCGGTGATGGCCTGCCTGGTCCCCGCTGAGCGCGCGGCGGGCAGCGAGGTGATCACGGTGGAGGGAATCGGCAGCGGTGGGGGCGCGGCAGACGGGCTGCACCCGATCCAGTCCGCCCTGGTGCAGAGCGGCGGCGTGCAGTGCGGCTATTGTACCCCCGGCTTTGTCATGAGCGGGGCCAAGCTGCTGGAGGAGCGCCCCGCCCCCACCTATTCCGAGGCGCAGCAGGCCTTCACCGGCAACTTCTGCCGCTGCACGGGCTATCGCAAGATCCTCGACGCCGTGCTCCTCGCCGCGCAGGCCGAGGCCGGCGACTAACCCTCGGGGGCAGGTCCACTGCAAACCGCCCACCGCAGAGACCGCAGAGGAAAAGCAAGAGCAAGAGCAAGAAGGAGAACATGCCATGCAAGACAACCTGACCGACATCATCTGCATCCTGGACCGTTCCGGCTCGATGGAGAGCGTACGCTCGGATGCCGTCGGCGGCTTCAACAGCTTTCTCGCCGACCAGCAGCAGCAGCCCGGCGACGCGCACTTTACGCTGGTCCTTTTCAACCATGACTATTTGCTGCTCTACGATCACGTTGACATCGCCCAGGCGCAGCCGCTGGACAACAGCAGCTATCAGCCGCAGGGCACGACTGCGCTGCTGGATGCCGTGGGCCGCACCATCGACGACGTGGGCCAGCGCTTGGCGCAGACGCCGGAGCCGCAGCGCCCCGGCAAGGTGATCGTCGCCATCCTCACCGACGGCCTGGAAAACGCCAGCAAGGACTACAGCCGCAGCCGCATCGCCCAGATGATCAAGCTTCAGCAAGAGACGTACAGTTGGGAGTTCATCTTCCTCGCCGCCAACCAAGACGCCATCGCCACGGCGCGAGAGATTTCGATTGCGGCGCAGGATGCCGTCTCCTTCGCGGCCACGCCCGACGGCACGCGCCACGCCCATATGCGCATGAGCCAAGAGGTGACGCGCCGGCGGCGCAGTTGATCCGCACAAAGGATTTACCGCAGAGAACGCAGAGGAACAACCATGCCCGAACTGACGCTGACCGTGAACGGCGTGGCGCACACGCTGGACGTGCCGCCTAATCGTTTTTTGGCCGAGGTGCTGCGCTATGACCTGGGCCTGACGGGGACCAAGATCGGCTGTAACGAGGCCGAATGCGGGGCCTGCACGGTGCTCGTCAACGGGCGCAGTGTCGACTCGTGCATCTATCCCGCCTTCAAGGCGCAGGGCGCCACGGTCCTCACTATCGAAGGGCTGGCGGCGCAGTGGCAACACGACCAGACAGCGGGCAGCGCCGAGCTGCACCCGTTGCAAGAGGCGTTCATGGCGCACGGCGCCACGCAGTGCGGCTTCTGCACGCCCGGCCTGATCATGCAGGCGACGACGCTGCTCGACGAAAACGCCGACCCGTCCGACGAGGAGATCAAGCACTGCCTCAAGGATACCTACTGCCGCTGCACCGGCTACACGGCTGTGCTGCACGCCGTGCGCGCCGCGGCGGAGAAGATGCGCACAGGCCACATGCCCGCGCCGGTCCTGCCGCAGGTGATCGAGCCGCTCGACCAGATCGGGCGGCCCTTGCCGCGCCCCGACGCCCGCGCCAAGGTGACGGGCGCGGCGCTCTATGCCGACGACTATGTCTTCCCCGGTATGCTCTACGGGGCCACGCGGCGCAGCGCCTACCCTCATGCGCGCATCCTCGCCCTCGACACGGCGGCGGCAGAGGCGCTGCCCGGCGTGCATGCCGTGTTCACCTACCGCGATGTGCCGGGCGACCCGCGCCACGGCCTGGTGGAAAACGACTGGCCCGTCTTCGCCGGCGGCCCCTTCCCGGCGCGCTATGTGGGCGACCCCATTGCCGTCGCCGTGGCGGAGAGTGAAGAACTGGCGCGCCGCGCCCTCGACTTGATCGACATCGAATACGAGCCGCTGCCCGCCGTCACCGACCCGGTCGCCGCCCGCCGCGCGGATGCACCCGTGCTGCATCCCGACCGGCCCGACGGCAACCTGCTCAAGCATATCAAGGTGCGCCACGGCTATGTGGCGCAGGGCTTCGCCCAGGCCGATGTCATCGTCGAGCGCGTCTATCGCACAGCTATGACCGAACACGCCTTCCTGGAGCCGGAATGCGCCATCGGCGTGCCCGCCGGCTATGACGCCGAGCATGCCAAGCTCACCGTGTACGTGGGCAGCCAAATCCCCTACAGCGACCGGCGCCAGGTCGCCAAGAGCCTGGGCCTGCGCGATGAGGAAGTGCGCATCCGCGGCACGGTGATGGGCGGCGGCTTCGGCGGCAAGGAGGACATCGCCGGGCAGATCCACGCCGCACTGGCGGCGCAGGTCACGGGCCGCCCGGTCAAGATCCTCTACAGCCGCGAGGAGAGCCTGCGCGTCCACCCCAAGCGCCACGCCACGCTGATTCGCGTGCGCACAGGCGCGCGGCGCGACGGGTCGCTGACCGCGGTAGAAGCCGAGCTATATGGCGACAGCGGTGCCTACGCCAGCCTGGGCGAGAAGGTGATGACGCGCGCCACGACACACGCCACCGGCCCCTATGCCGTGCCCAATGCGAAGATCGACTGCTACGCCATGTATACCAACAACACGCCCTGCGGCGCGTTTCGCGGCTTCGGCGTCACGCAGTCGGCCTTCGCCGTGGAAAGCAACATGGACATCCTGGCGCAGGAGCTGGGCATGGACCCCATCGAGCTGCGCCGCAAGAACGCGCTGCGCGTAGGCGCAACCACCGCCACGGGCCAAACGCTGCGCGAGAGCGTGGGCCTGCTGCAATGCCTGGCGCGCGTGGAGGAGGCCGTAGCCGCCACGCCTGCCGCGGGTCAAGCCGCGGGACAACCCTGGCAGCCCTGGCAAGACGGCGCCAAACGCTACGCCTGGGGCGTCGCCGCCGGCTATAAGAACACGGGGCTGGGCGGCGGCGCGCCCGACAAGGCTGAAGCCGAGGTCGAGGTCTTCGCCGACGGCCGCGCCGAGGTGCGCATCAGCAGCGCCGAGCTGGGCCAGAACTTGGTCGGCGTGCTCGCCGCGTGCACCGCCGAGGAGTTGGGCCTGCCCTTCGACCAGGTGAGCGTGCTGGTGATGGACACCGACCGCACGCCGGACGGCGGCCCGACCACCGCCAGCCGCCAGACCTATGTCAGCGGCAACGCCGCGCGTTTGGCCGCGGGCGCGATGCGCGGCCAACTTCAGGCCGTGCTCGCCGAGAAGTACGATGTGCCGCCCGAGGTGATCGCCTTCCACGAGGGGCTGGCCTATGTCGACGCGGCGCGCCTGGCGCAAGTGCGCGCCGCCAACGGAGCGACCAACGGGGGCGTCAACGGTGAGTCAAACGGCGGCGCGAACGGCCCCACGCGCACCTTTGCCCCCCTCACCTTTGCCGAGGCCGTGCAGGCTCTGCTCGCCGAGGGCCGCTCGCCCGTGCTGCGTCATGAGTACTGGGCGCCCGCCACGCAGCCGCTGGGCAGCGGGGGCGACATGCACTTCGCCTTCAGCTATGCCGTCCACGCCGCGCTGGTGAGCGTGGACACGGAGACGGGTGAGGTGGCAGTGGAGAAGGTCGTCACCGCGCACGATGTCGGTCGCGCCATTAACCCGCTCAGCCTGTCCGGCCAAGTGGAGGGCGGCATCGTCATGGGCCTGGGCTACGCGCTCACCGAACACTATATTGTGGAAAACGGCGTGCCGTGGACGCAGCACCTGGGGCAGTATAAGATGCCGGGCATCCGCCAGATGCCGCAGATGCAGAACTTCTTTGTGGAGGACGCCACCGCCGATGG
>JBBSBO010000210.1:0-5487 GCA_038251215.1 Caldilineales bacterium | reverse complement strand
TGGGCGTAGCGGAGGCGGTGGTGCAGGCGCAGGGCGATCAGCGCTTGATTGTGGAACTGCCTGGCGTGAACAATCCGGACCAGGCTGTGGAGACGCTGCGCTCGACCGGCCAGTTGGAATTTGTGGACCCGGCGGGTACGCCTTTTGGCTCCGGCATCGTGATCAACACGACCAACCGCCCAACCGCAGCGTCGGACTTGCAGGCCGAAATTGCGGCAGGCAACGCCGACCCGGTCGAGATCCCGTACCCGGATCAGGTGTTCGAGACGGTGATGACGGGCGACATTCTGCGCACAGCCGTCGCCGCGCCCGACAAATATGGGCGCTGGGAGATTAATTTCGAGCTGACCGATTCCGGCAGCGACCAATTCTATGCCTATACGCGCGACCATGTGGGCAAGCAATTGGCGATTGTGCTGGATGGCCGCGTGCTCTCAGCCCCGGTGATCAACGCCGCGATTCAGGGCAATGGCGTGATTACAGGCGACTTCGCCAAGGAAGAGGCGGAATCGCTGGCGGTGCAGATGCGCTATGGCGCGCTGCCCGTGCCGCTGAAGGTGATCGACATCCGCACGATCGGCGCCAGCTTGGGGCAGGATTCGGTGACCAGTAGCCTGCGTGCCGGCCTGTTGGGCATTCTAGCCGTGTTGGTCTTCATCCTCGTGATGTATCGCCTGCCGGGCTTGCTGGCGGATGTGGCGCTGATCATCTACGTGATCCTCAACATGGCGATCTTTAAGCTGATCCCGGTCGTGCTGACGCTGGCGGGGATTGCCGGCTTCCTGCTCTCGGTGGGCATGGCGGTGGACGCCAACATCCTCATCTTCGAGCGCATGAAAGAGGAGCTACGCATCGGGCGGTCGCTGCGGCTGGCGGTGGAGACGGGCTTCAACCGGGCCTGGCTGGCGATCCGCGACGGCAACCTGTCCACCTTGATCAGTTGCGCCGTACTCTACTGGTTTGGCAACACTTTTGGCGCAAGCGTGGTGAAGGGCTTCGCCGTCACGCTGACCATCGGCGTGCTGCTCTCCATGTTCACGGCCGTGGTGATCACACGCACGTTCATGCGCGCGTTCCTATCCACCGGCGGGCGCAAGATGATGGAATCCAAGAGCATGTTGGGCTACTAGCCCGACAGGGTTCGCGCTGAACTGCGCTGGACTGAGCAAGACGCGGCAGCGCATTGGCATTGAAGGCGATATCAGTTCACCGGCGCGGCGGGATTGTGGCCGAGTGACCTCATGTAGATAATGTTTAGGTGAGATGAGGACGGGGCATAAGACATGTATGATCTAGTAGGACATCGGCGAACATGGTTTTTGATCTCGATGATTGCAATTGTGCCGGGCATTTTGTTTATGATTTGGTCCTTCGCGGCGCGGGGTACCGTGCTGCCCCTGAGCATTGACTTCACGGGCGGGACGCTGTGGGAAATGCGCTTTCAGCAGCCGGTGGCGCCGGCGGACCTACGCCAGGTGTTCGTGGACGCCGGTTATTCCGACACGTCCGCCTTCACCGTGGACGACGAGAATACGCTTCAGGTCAAGCTCAAGAACATCGACACGAACGCCAAAGAGAGCTTGATCACCCAGATTCAGGCCACATTCGGTGAGTTTGAAGAGCGCTACTATCGCAGCATCGGTCCGGCCATCGGCAGCGAAGTGAGCCAGGCTGCGGTGCTGGCGGTCGTGATAGCCTCGGTGGGCATCTTGCTCTACATCGCCTGGGCCTTCAAGCAAGTGCCGCACCCCTTCCGCTACGGCCTGTGCGCGGTAATCGCGCTGGTGCATGATGTGCTTGTCTCCGTCACCTTTATGGGCATTATGTATTTTGTGGCGGGCTGGGAGGCGGATGCGTTGTTCTTGACGGCGATTCTGACGGTCATCGGCTTCAGCGTCAACGACACGATTGTGATCTTCGACCGCATCCGCGAGAATCTGGGCCGCTATCGCGGCGAGCGCTTTGCCACGGTGGCGAACCGTAGTCTGCTGGAGACGTTACAGCGCTCGGTGGGCACGCAGATGACAGTTGTCTTTGTGCTGACGGCCATTCTCGTTTTTGGCGGGGCTAGCCTGCGCCAGTTCATGGCGGTGATGATGGTCGGCATGATTTCCGGGACGTACAGCTCGATCTTCAACGCTCCGCCCTTGTTGGTGGCATGGGAAGAGCGGTCATGGCTCGGCAAGCGCCGGCAGCCGGCCCCGGTGACAGGCGGCACGCCTGCTGTGGTCTAGACAGAAAGCCGGACGGCGGAGCAAGCGCTCCGCCGTCTTTCTATTGGAGGGCGAAGGGATGCGCGCCTTACTTTTAAGCGAAGATGGCCTCACATTTTCGGCCTCGACTTCCGTGCCGCAGCCTGCCCGTGGCGAAGCGCTGGTGCGCGTGCGCATGGCGGGTATCTGCGCCACTGACCTGGAGATGACGGCAGGGTATAGTGCGGGTTTTCGCGGCGTGTTGGGCCATGAGTTTGTAGGCGAAGTGGTAGAGATCGGCCGCGGCCTCGCAGGCGACGCCGCAGAGGACGCGGTCGCCTGGCTGGGACGGCGCGTCGTGGGGGAGATTAACCTCGGCTGTGGACGTTGCGAGTTGTGCCGGCGCGGGTTGGCAAAGCACTGCCGCAGCCGGAGCACGGTCGGCATCGCCGGGCATGACGGCGTGTTCGCCGACTATGTGGCGCTGCCCCTAGAGAATCTGCATGTCATCCCCGATAATCTGCCGGACGAACGCGCCGTTTTCGTCGAGCCGCTGGCTGCCGCGCTGCAAATCTTGGAGCAGGTCGCCATCGGCGCGGCCGCGCGCGTCTGTGTGATTGGCGACGGGCGGCTGGGCCTGCTGATCGCACAGGTGATCGCCATGACCGGCTGCGAGTTGTGCGTGATCGGGCGCCACGCCGAGAAGCTGGCGCTGCTGCACGGCTGGGGCATCGGCAACACAGCGCTGTCGAGCGCGCAGACTGTTGCGGAACTTGGCGTGGACCGCTTCGACATGGTGGTGGAGGCGACCGGCTCGGCGGACGGCTTTGGCCTGGCGCAACAGCTGGTGCGGCCCGCGGGCACGATTGTGCTCAAGAGCACCTTTGCCGGTGCGCCGCCTGTCTTCGACGTGACGAGCTTGGTGGTGGATGAAGTCCGAGTCGTAGGCAGCCGCTGCGGGCCATTCGCGCCGGCGATTCGCCTGCTGCACGAAGAGCGCGTCCACGTCGACGCGCTGATCCACGCGCGCTACGCGCTGGAGGATGGCGTGGCTGCCATGCAGCATGCCGGGCAGCGCGGCGTGCTCAAAGTGCTCTTGACAATGGAAGAGGGCTTGCCGTAGTCTGGGGTCGGAATGTGAGACCGTGGCCTAGAGAACTGCGCGACTGCGATGTGGCAGAATCCGGCGCAGAGACTAGTCAACGAAGACAAGGAAGGCGAACGATCATGGCTAAAGCAAAAGAGGAAGCGGCGCGCAACGAGAACGGTTTAGGCAGCGCGCCGACCGCAGCGGAGGAAGGCGAGGGCAAAGAAGAGGCGCGCGCGGCAATAGCTAAAGAGAAACTGGGGCAGGAGAGCGCCGTCGCGCCTGCCCGTCCGGTGAGCAACGGCTATATTGCCGAGCCGCAAGTCCCCGAGTCGCCGGGAGTGGCGCGCGCCTCGGCGCATGAGGTGGCGCAGCATCAACTCGATACGGTCGCTGCGTTTATGGGGCTGGATGACGACCTGGTCGCCTATCTACGCACCTGCCAGCGTGAGCTGATCGTCCATTTCCCCGTGCGCATGGACGACGACCATGTGGAGATCTTCACCGGTTTCCGCGTGCATCACAACACCACCAAGGGGCCAACCAAAGGCGGTATCCGCTATCACCCGGATGTGACGTTGGACGAGTGCCGCGCGCTGGCGATGTGGATGACATGGAAGTGCGCGCTGATGGGGCTGCCCTACGGCGGGGCGAAGGGCGGCGTGATCGTCGACCCCAAGCGGCTGAGCATACGCGAGCTGGAGCGCATGACGCGACGGTACGCCACGGAGATCAGCCTGTTTGTGGGGCCGGAACGCGATATCCCCGCGCCGGACGTGGGCACGAACGCGCAGGTGATGGCGTGGTTCATGGACACGTATTCGATGCACCGCGGCCACGCTATCCCGGCGGTGGTGACGGGCAAGCCGGTCAGCATCGGCGGCAGCGCGGGGCGAGAATCCGCCACGGGGCTGGGCATCGCCTATATTACGCGCGCCGTACTCAAGCAGCGCCTGGGCACGGGTCTGGAGGACACGACGACGGCCGTGCAGGGCTTCGGCAATGTGGGCAGCTGGGCCGCGCGCAGCATGCACGAGCGCGGGGCCTGCGTGGTGGCGGTGAGCGATGTCTATGGCGGCCTCTACAACAGTCACGGGCTGGACATGCGCCAGTTGACGCGCCACGTGGCAGAGACGGGCAGCGTGGTAGGCTTCGCCGGGGCGGACGCGCTGACCAACGCCGAACTGCTGGAACTGCCCGTCGATGTGTTGATCCCGGCGGCGCTGGAAGGGCAGATTACGAGCGAGAACGCGTCGCGCGTGCGCGCCAAGATGGTCGCCGAGGGCGCCAACGGGCCGATCACGCCGGAGGGCGACGCCATTTTGGCGGACAATGACATCTTCGTCATCCCGGATATTCTGTGCAACGGCGGCGGCGTGGTGGTTAGCTATTTTGAGTGGGTGCAGGGGCTGCAATCGTACTTCTGGAACGAAGGCGAGGTGCGCCGCCAGATGGAAAACACGCTGGTCGCCAGCCTCGACGCGGTGAACGGGGCGATGACCCAGAATAACTGCAGCATGCGCATGGGGGCCTATATGATCGCCATCGAGCGCATTATCGAAGCGGTGAACGCGCGCGGCTTCTACCCGTAGGCCGTCGAGGCGACGTGGCGATGCTTGTGCAACTCCCTGCGCCTGGCGGTGCGGGGAGTTGTCTTGGGCGGTGAAGGGGGCGTGTGCCGCATCTGCCTGCGACGGCGGACCGGCTTTCCCGTCTGGCGGGCGCGTCCGCTATAATCACAGGCTATGAGCGCTGATCTACGTCGTAAGATACTCTACTCGCTTGTCTTTGCCCTGTTGATCTATATCGGCCTCGCCTTGTGGAGCGATTGGGGCCAGGTGAGCGCGGCCCTAGTCCAGTTCCCGTGGCAGTGGCTGCCCGTGGTGCTGGGGTTAACCGCCATAAATTATGGCGGAAGGTTGCTTCGTTGGCATTGGTACTTGCGCGTATTGGGCACCCCGATCCGGCTGCGCGACAGCGCGCGCATCTTTGGCGTGGGCATGTTGATGGTGATGACGCCGGGCAAGGCGGGCGAATTCCTCAAGAGCTATATGGTCAAGAACGTGGCGGGCACGCCCATGAGCAAGACCGCGCCGATCATTTTGGCCGAACGGCTGACCGACGGCGCGGCCATGTTGTTGCTGGCGAGTGCGGGCCTCTTTGCCTTTCCTGACCGCATGGCGCGCACGATTGCTCTGATTGTATTAG
>JBBSBO010000209.1:0-5500 GCA_038251215.1 Caldilineales bacterium | reverse complement strand
GCACCAGTTCTTCTGCGCGGCCTGAATCTACGCATTCGTTGAAGGCTTGGGTATCGAGGTCTAACTCTGCGGCGAAGGCCTTAAGCTTCTCTTTGGAAAATGCGCCTTGGTTCTCGCCTTCCCAGCGCTCAAAGAGAAGATCGTGGTATTCCCAAAATTTATCTTGCTCGGCCGCGCACTCGCTGGCCGCACCGGCCCACAGCGACTCGTCGCCGAGGAAGGCGAAATGCATATAGCCAAAGCGCACATCACCCTGGTCGATGTAATCTGTTTGAATCTGACGACCCGCGTCAGCGGCGAAGCGCCGGCAGAACGGTCACTGGAAATCGCTGAATTCGATAATCGTCACGGGTGCATCCGCCGCGCCCTTGAAATGACGCGTGTTGGCAATGAGCAAATCCATGGTCTCGGCCGAACGGTCGGGCGGCGGCGTGATCAGGGGTGGCGGCTCCGATGGTGCACCTGGGTCATTGGCCACCGCGGTCAGTCTAGCGTCGACCATGGCGACGACCGTAGCCTCCAACTGGGCTTCGCTTAGGGCCGGCGCGTCGCGGGCGGCGCAGGCGCTCAAGGCGAGGGCGGCGACGAAAAGCGCGGCAATGAGCAGGGAATGGGTGCGCCAGCTGGGGGCGCGTGACGCAATTTCGCTAGGGTTGGGCATTATTTCTCCTTGTAGTGACTCTGCAATAACTCTGGGCGGCGCACTGGCGTGATAGGCTGCGGCACGACCTCCCCAAAAAGCTGTGGGCGAAAGCGGCGATACTCGGCGCGCATGAGGCCGTCCACCCAGGGGAAAGCGCAGAAGGCGACGCCCCAGGCGGCGAGCAGGCCGGTGATCAGGCGCAGCCACCAGTTGAATGTACCGAAGTGATCGCCGGCATAGAAGCCGGGCCAGGCGCTGTGCGTGAGCCAGGCCAGCCAGGCGTTTGTATCGCGAAAGCCGCCGCCGGAGACGCCGTAGAGCAGGTCGCTGAGCGCGTGGCTGCCGCCGTCGAGGGCCAGGGGCAGCAGCAAGACAAGCAGAAGTCGCCAGGCGATGGGGCGCGGGGGCCTGCCCGCACGGCGCAGGGCGGCGTAGAGCAGGCCGAAGACGGGGATCATGGCGTAGAAGCTGATCATGCGGTCGCTCCAGGCCACCTTCCAGCCCAGGGCCGGCGTGCCATAGAAGGCGCGCAGGCGCAGCGGGTCGGCGGAGGGGTAGACCTGGGCGATCTCGTCGAGGCGGTAGGTGAGCTTCTGGCCGAACAGAAACCAACTGCGCTGGGGCAGTTGGTGGCAAAACGGCGCGTACAGCTTGTAGAGCAGGATGCCGAGCGGCTCCCAGCCGGCGTGCATGGCCAGCGGCGCGGCGAAGGGCAGCAGCACAAAGAACAGCATGGCGGCCAAGACGAGGGCAAGCCAATGGCGCATGAAGCCCAACACCAAACGGTCGGCCCATAGAACTCGAGCATTAGATGGCAGTTGCCGGATTGACTGCACGGCGTATGGCGTCCTCTCCTGCTATCTTCCCTACTGCGCGCCGGGCAAGGTGCGCACAAAGTTGACTAAGCTCCAGCGTTCTTCCTCGCTGAACTGGGCTTCCCAGGCGACCATGGCCGTGCCGGGCACGCCGTGGCTAATCGTGTAGAAGAGCGCGCCGTCGGTGTTCTCCTGCACATGCTCGGCGGTCAGGTTGGCGGGCCTGGGGTCGAGCGCCACGCCGGCCGGGCCGTCGCCCTGGCCCGTTTCGCCGTGGCACCCGGCGCAGGTGACGCTGAAGATCTCGGCGCCGCGCGCGACGGACTCGGCGGTGGCGGGGACGGGGTTGGGGAGCGCGGCGGCCTCGGCGGGGATGTTATGCATGGCGGCCATGTCTTCGCCCGTTGTGGCCTCGTTGTGTTCGCCTGCGGCCATGCCGGGCATGGCCGCAGGCGAGTCGGCGGTCGGCGCTGCGGTCATGGTCGGCGCGGCTGCCGGCATCTCGGCCGGCGTTTCGGTTGGCGCTGTAGCAGGCGCTACGGCCGGTGGCGCCGTGGCCTCTGCCTGGGGCGGTTCGTTGGCGCCGGCGCTGCGGCCGCCGCAGGCGGCAAGGGCGAGCGAGAGCAGGATCACGGGGGCGAGGGTCAACGCCTTACGCCAATGTGTGCTGTGTGTCGCGGTCATGCGTGTTCTCCGGTGAACGGATCAGAAACAGATCGGGATAAGAAATAGGCGGAAGCGAAAGCGCTCCCAGCCCTTTACTGCGAAACTTCGCGCTGAAACGCCAACTCGTCTTTGCCCCAGAAGGTCTTGATGTAGGCCAGGGTCAAGCGCATCTCCTCTTCGCTCAGGGCGGGCGCAAAGGCGGGCATTTGGCTGTTGGGCAGGCTGCCGCCCTGCGCGATTACCTCCAGCAAGACCGCGTCCGGGTGGTGCCAGGTGTGGCCGCTGCCATCGTGCGGCGGCGCCGGGTAGACGCCGGCGGCGTCCGGCCGCTTCCAGTCGGGCTGGCCCTCGCCCTGCAGGCCGTGGCAGCTTGCGCAGTTCTCTTCGTACAGGGCTTTGCCTTCGCTCATCACGCGCGCGTCGAGCGCGTTGGACGCGGCGGCGGACTGATTGTTGCCGCACGCGCCGAGCAGCAGCGGCAGGGCCACGAGCAGCGCAATGGCCGCCGGCGTTTTTCGCCGGCGTTTTTCGCCGGCAAAACGGAACGGCCGGCGATCCGGTAAGCTCCACAAATCCTGCATGATTTCCCTGTTCACAGCGTTCCTGTCTGTATGATCGGCTGGTTCCTAGCCGGTCGCGGCGCACGCCGCGGCTGGTGACTATGCTAGCGGAAGGCCGAGGCGGCCGTCAAGGGGTGCGTCCATGCGGGGCAGCGAGCCGCCTGGACGCCGCTTTTTTGGAGGATTTTGCACAGAGGTGTCTGTTTTGGCGCGCTTGGAGCGGCCTGCGGGCCTGGGCGGCGGGGGGTGTATAATAGGCACATGAAGTCGCCAGGGGGTGTGTGGCCGTTTGTACGCAGAGAAAACCTCGCCGCGGGGCTGATCGTCGCCGGCAGCTTGCTCCTGATTACCTTTCTCCACTACTCCACGCTGCCCAACTTCCGGCAGTTGCACGCGGTCTATCGCTATTTCTACTTCCTGCCCATCGTCTATGCCGCCTTGCGCTTCGGCTTTTGGGGCGGGCTGGGCGCAGCGTTGACCGCCAGCCTGCTCTTTGCGCCGCACATCATTTTCAAGTGGGGCAGCTTTCCCGAAGACGGCCTCAACGACCTGCTCGTGGTCGTGGTCTTTTACGGCGTGGCCGTGATCACGGGGCGCACGGTGGATCGGCTGCGGCGTGCGGAGATGCGTCAGAGCGAGATGGTGGGCGAGCTGGAGCAATCTTTGCAGCGCCTGGCGGTGCAGAGCGAAGAGCTGCGCCGGGCGGAACGGCTCAGCGCGCTGGGTCTGTTGGCGGGCGGGCTGGCGCACGAGATCCGCAACCCCGTCGGCATCATCCGCGCCGGCGCGCAGCTGCTGGCGATGGAAGTGGGGGCGGAGGCGGAGGAGACCGCCGCGGTGATCCAGCAAGAGACGGACCGCATCGAGACGCTGATCCAGGAGCTGCTCGACTATGCCGGGGGCGAGCGTTTGCAGCGGGAGCGCGTCGACGTGGGCGCGCTCTTAGCGGGCGTGGCCGGCCGCGTCCGGCCGCTCACCACCTCCGCCGGCGTCGAACTGGCGGGAGAGGTTGCGCCGGGCGCGGGCGCGGCGTGGCTGGATGCGGAGCAGATGGAGCGGGCGCTGGTGGGCTTGTGCATGAACGCGGTGCAGGCGATGGCCGGGCCGGGCCGTCTCTCGCTGCACGCGCGGCGCACGCTTGGGCCGGAGGCTTGCCTGGAGCTGCGCGTGGCGGATAGCGGTCCAGGCATCCCACCGGAGATGCTGCACCGCATCTTTGACCCGTTCTATTCCACCAAAGAGGGCGGGACAGGGCTGGGGCTGAGCATGGCGCAGCGCGTTGTGGTCGAGCACGGCGGCCGCATTTGGGCGGAATCCGGCGCGGGGCAGGGCGCGACTTTTGTGATCCGGATACCGCTGCGGCCCGACTCGATGCCGGAGGGTTGAGCGGCGAGGGGTGTGGCATATGCTGCACTGTTGCCGCAGATGCGACGTTTTTGCGCCGGCAGCCGCGCAGATGGGCCAAACCAGCCAAGCCTCTGGCCGCGCAGCGCGCAGGGGTGTAGGCTGGGGGGCAGAGGGCGCTGGCGGGAAGGCGCGGCGTGGGCGAGCGGCGCATGACAGGGGATTGACAGGAAGGTGACAGGCAAGTGGCGCGCAGCATTTTGGTGATCGACGACGAGCGCAATATGCGCTGGGTATTGGCGCGGGCGCTGGAGAAGGCCGGCTATGAGGCCGTGACGGCCGAGAACGGACCGGCAGGCTTGCAGGCTTTTGCGCGCCACAGCATCGACTTGGTCTTGCTCGACCTGAAGATGCCGGGCATGGACGGCTTGGCCGTGCTGCGCGAGCTGCGCAGCCGCAGCCGCGAGACGCCCATCCTGCTGCTGACCGCCTACGCCACCATCCCTACCGCGGTCGAGGCGCTGCAGGCCGGCGCGTCGGACTATGTGCGTAAGCCGTTTAACCTGGAGACGATCCTCAGCCAGATCAACCGCTTCTTGGCGCAGCAGACGGACAGACAGGCGGAGGCCGCGCCGGCCGCGGCTCTGCCTGCCGGCTTTGCCGAGTTTGTGGGCGCGGCGCCCGCCGTGAGTAAGCCGCTGGCCCAGGCCGCCGCGGCGGCGCAGACAACCTACCCCGTGCTGCTCTGCGGCGAGGCCGGATCGGGGCGACGGCATCTGGCTCGCCTCATCTACCGCAACGCCGCCCCGGCGGCGCCGGGGCGCTTGGCCGAGCTGGACTGTGCAGGCGTGCCCGCGGCCATTCTGCAGAAGGAGCTGTTGGACGAATCCGCGGCGGAGAACGGGCGGCGCTGGCAGCAGGCGCTGGGCGGGACGCTGCTGCTGGCCAATGTCGAGGCCATCGAGGAGGCCATGCTGCCCGCGCTGGCGGCGCATCTGCGCGGGTATTTGCACAGCGCGGCGCGGCCGCATGGGCTGCGCTTGCTCCTGACCGCGTCCGCCCCGCTGCCGGCGGCCTGGGGGCCGCTGCTGGAGGAGGCCTTTGTGATCGAGCTGCCGCCTTTGCGCGCGCGGCGCGAGGACATCCCGCTCTTGCGGCGCTTCTTTGCCCCCGACGCCCGTTGGAGCGCCGAAGCGAAAGCCTATCTGGACGTCTACGCCTGGCCCGGCAACGTGGCGGAGCTGCGCCGCGTGGTGGAGCAGGCCGCACTGCCTGCGGGCGACGCCGTGATCTTGCCCGAACACCTGCCGGGCCAACTGACGCGCGCGCCGCTCGAGACGCCGGGCGTGTTCACGCTGCCGCCGGAAGGTCTGGACCTGGAGGAGTTGGAGGAAGAACTGATCCGCCAGGCGATGGCCGTGACACGCGGCAACAAATCGCAGGCAGCGCGCCTGCTGGGGTTGAGCCGCGCT
>JBBSBO010000208.1:0-5530 GCA_038251215.1 Caldilineales bacterium | reverse complement strand
TCGAACGTGCTGCGCCAGGTCGGGCTCGCGCATACGCGCCGCAGCTTTCGCGTGAAGCGCATCGAGGGCGGGCACCTGTTCCCGTTCGAGCGCCCGCAGGTGGCGGCGGAGGCCGTGCGCCAGCTCGCGGCGGAATTGCTCGCCGGCTGACCCGTTTTAGCGGGGCTCCTGCGCAGTTACCGAAGCCGCCTCTGATCCAGGGAAATATGAGGGGAGGTCTCCCCTCATCTTGAAAGAATAATTTAAACCATGTTCCTGCGCCGCTGCTCGATCAGCTGCTCGAGCAGGTCGATATTGACCCTGACGCCGCTCATGTTGGGGTTCACCTCGATGGCGCGCTCGAAATACTCCAGCGAACGCTCGTAGTCCTCCAGCTTGAGGTAGACCTGGCCAAAACCGGCCAGCGCGCCGAAATGATAGGGGTTGCGCTTGATCACCTGGACGCAATCGGCGAGCGACTTCTGGTATTCCCCGATCAGATAATAGAGCGTGGCGCGCTTGTTCCAGCCTTCGGCAAACCCGGGCTTGAGTTTGATGATGCGGGTGAACGTGGCGATGCTCTTTCGCAGTTCTCCTCCGTCCATCTGCTTGACCCCGGCTCGGTACAGCTTGTCCACTTGCGGGTCTCCGGATCGGCCCCAGATCTGCAACATCGCCTGTTCGGCGCGCTCGCGCGTGAGCTCGTCGGCATCGCGCAGCGCTAGCACCAACTCCGGAATGTCGTCCATCGCGCCGACTTCGCCCAGGCGGCTCGCCGCCCGGCGCCGCGCTTCGGGGGCCTCCGCGTGCGCAAGCGATTGCAGCGCCTGCTCGCGGCTGAGCGCGCGGGGTGCGGCATTCGCCGCGCCGGCGAGGAATAAAAGCGACAGCAGGACGGTTAACGCAGCACGTGCCATGACGGCATTCGCTTCCTTGTGCTTTTGAACAGTATCGATCGTGGCAACTATCATGTACCCATATCCGCGTTCGAATCAAGGAGAAGACCATGCGAAATTCAGGGGTAATGCATGCGTTGCTGCCGGCGATCCTGCTGCTTGCGCTGGTATTGCCGGGGCGGGCTGTGCTCGCCGCGGCTACCGAGAGCGACTCCGCGCCGGCCATGAGCGCGTCCGCGAATGCCGACTACGCCGCCGGCAAGCGGGCGATCGAGGCCGGGAACTGGCAGGCGGCGATAGACGCGTTCAGCCGGGTCGTGGCGAGTGACACGGGCAACGCCAATGCGCACAACTTCCTCGGCTCCGTCTATCGCAAGGCGGGCAAGCACGCGCCGGTCCCGCGTTCGGCGCAAAGCGCCTGGTAGGCGCCGGGGCGGAAACGACAAGGGCGGCTCGAGGCCGCCCTTGTCGCTGAAGACAGAGTGAAATCTACTTCAGGTGCTTGCTGACCAGCTTGGTCATTTCGAACATCGACACCTGCTTCTGGCCCTTGAAAACTTCCTTGAGCTTGTCGTCGGCGTTGATCATGCGCCGGTTCTTGTCGTCTTGCAGTTTGTTCTTCTTGATATAAGCCCAGATTTTCTTGGTCACTTCGGTGCGGGGCATCGGGCTGTTGCCGATCACCGCGCCCAGCGACGCGCTCGGGGTCATGGGTTTCATGAACGCTGCATTCGGCTTGCGCTTGACTTTGGCTTTGACTGGTTTCTTTGTTGCGGTTTTCTTGCTTGCGGTTTTCTTGCTTGCGGTTTTCTTGGTTGCGGTTTTCTTGCTTGCTGCTTTCTTCTTTGTGGCCATGAGTTTTCCTCTCCTAAAGTGATTGACGGCGACTGCGTTTGCTCTGGTGCGTAACACGCAGCGGCAGAATGAATCAGCCTGCGCAATTTGTCAATCGGTATCGTGCAGACAGCGTGTGCAATTTGCCAATGGGGGCGCTTCATTTCCGTGGTGCGTCGGCGCCACCTCTTCTATAATCCGCCCTTTCCCATAGCCGAACCTGCGCTTCGCCCGGCATCATTCGGGCGCGCAATGCGTCCCCCCAATGGAAAACGCCAATAAGAATGTTGCTCTGCTCGCCGGCTGCCAGGCGATGCTGCTGGTCAACAACGTCACCCTGATTTCGCTGGCGGCGCTGGCCGGATTCGCTCTTGCAGACAACAAGATGCTGGCGACGCTGCCCGCCACCGCCTACGTCGTCGGCGCGGCACTGACGACGCTGCCGGCGTCGTTTTTCATGAAGCGCTACGGCCGCCAGACCGGTTTCCAGGTCGGCACGGTCATGGGCATAGCCGGCGCCCTCGTATGCTGCCTCGCCCTGTGGCTGCACAGCTTCTGGCTGCTGTGCGCGGGCGTACTGGTGCTGGGGGTGTACAACGCCTTCGGCCAGTATTATCGTTTTGCCGCCGCCGACGCCGCCAGCCACGACTTCAAGGCGAAGGCGATCTCGCTGGTGCTCACCGGCGGCCTGGTCGGCGGCATCATCGGGCCGCAGCTCTCCACGCACACGCGCGACATGTTCGCCGTGCCCTTCCTCGGCGCCTATGCCTCGCTCATCGTCTTCTGCCTCATCACCATGGGGTTGATCGCCTTCATCCGCATTCCCGCGCCCAGCGTGGCCGAGCGCCACGAGCCGGTGCGCCCGCTGTCGCAGCTTGCGGCCCAGCCCGCCTTCATCGTCGCCGTGACCGGCTCGGCCCTGGGCTACGGCGTGATGAACCTCCTGATGACGGCGACGCCGCTGGCGATGGGCTTGTGCGGCCATCCCTATAGCGCGGCTGCGACGGTGATCCAGTGGCATGTGATCGGCATGTACGCGCCCTCGTTCTTTACCGGTTCGCTGATCCGGCGCTACGGCGTGTTGAGGATCATGTCCGCAGGCGTGGCACTGGAGTCGCTGTGCGTGGGCATCGCCCTGTCGGGGGTGCTGGTGGCCAATTTCTGGTGGGCGCTGGTTGCGCTCGGCATAGGCTGGAATTTCCTCTATGTCGGCGGCACCACCCTGCTCACCGAGTGCTACCGCCCGTCGGAGAAGGCCAAGGCCCAGGGCACGCACGACTTCATGGTGTTCCTGACCACGGCGACGTCCTCGTTTTCTTCTGGCCTGCTGATGAACCGCAACGGCTGGGATATGCTCAACTACACTGCCATACCGGTGCTGGCGGTGATTGCCGCGGCGTTAGTGTGGCTCGCGCTGCGGCGGCGCGCCGCCGTCGCTGCCGCGTGAGCCGGCGATTCTGTGAACGGATTTGAAAGGACAGCCATGCCAGTTGATCTGCAAATGCAAGCGGTGATCGAGCGGGTAAACATGTCCGGCCTGCCGCCTTTCTACACGGTGAGCGCGGTCGAAGCGCGCCGGCTGTACAAGGAGACGCGCGGGGTGCTGAGTCCGCCCGTACCCGAGGTGGGCGAAGTGCGCGACCTTGCCGCCCCCGGCCCGGCGGGGCCGATTGCCCTGCGGCTGTATCGCGGCCTCGCCACGGAGGCGGGCGCGCGGCTGCCGGTGCTGGTGTATTTTCACGGCGGCGGCTGGACCATAGGCGATCTGGACACGCACGACATCGTCTGCCGCACCCTCGCCAACAACGCGCGCTGCGCCGTCGTTTCGGTCGATTACCGCATGGGGCCGGAGCACAAGTTCCCGGCCGCGGTCGAGGATTGCGTCGCCGCCACGCGCTGGGTGGCCGCGGAGGCGGTGACGCTCGGCATCGACGCCGCGCGCATCGCCGTGGGCGGGGACAGCGCCGGCGGCAACCTCGCCACGGTGGTGGCGATCACGCTGCGCGACACGGGCGGGCCGCGCCTCGTGTTCCAGGCGCTGGTCTATCCCGCGACCGACCAGCGCATGGATACCGCTTCGCACACCAAGTTCGGCGAAGGCTACCTGCTCACGCGCAACAACATGCTCTGGTTCCGCGACAACTATCTCGGGCCCGCGCATTACAACGACTGGCGCGCCTCGCCGATCCGTGCCGCGGATCTCTCGCGCCTGCCCCCGGCGCACATCATCACCGCCGGCTACGACCCCCTGGTGGACGAAGGCCGCGCCTATTCCGAGCGCCTGGTCGCCGCCGGCGTGCCGGTGCTGTACGAATGCTTCGAGGGCATGACGCACGGCTTTCTCACCATGGGTGGCGTGGTCGCCGCCGCCAACCACGCTTTGTACCGCCTCGGGCAGAGTCTGACGCAGGCGTTCAAACCGGCGGCGGACTAGGCCAGGCCGCGAAGCCGATGCGCGCGCTGCACCGCGCTTTCGATTACCTCGGGCAGCACGCCACGCTGTTCCTTGCCGGCGGCGTGCTGCTCGGCCTGCTGGTGCCGCAGCTCGCCACGCTCGCGCGGCCCATGCTGATCCCCGGCCTCCTGATCCCGCTGGTGATCGCGCTCCTGCGCCTGGACTGGGACGCGCTCGCGGCCTATGCGCGTCGCCCGGGGCTGGTGGCGCTGATCAGCGCCGGGCTGCTGCTGGTGTCGCCGGTGCTGATGTGGCTCGCGTTGAAGGTTTTCAGCCTGCCGCCGGCATTGGTGCAGGGGCTGACGCTGATGGCCGCGGCCTCGCCCATCGTCTCCAGCGCCGCGATCAGCCTGATCCTCGGCCTGGACGCGGCGCTCGACGTGATCGTGATCGTCGTCACCACCGCGCTGATGCCGTTCTCGCTGCCTGTGGTGGCGCTATGGCTGCTGGGCCTGAAAATCGACATCGACCTCGCCACCTTCATGCTGCGCCTGCTGCTGATGGTCGGCGGCGCGTTCGCCGCGGCGCTTTTATTGCGGCGCCTTGTGCCGCGGCAGAAATTGGAGGCGAATGCGCGCATGCTCGACGGCGCCTCGGTGGCGACGCTGGTGATGTTTGCCCTCGCGATCATGGACGGCGTCACCGCGGTGGCGCTTTCCAGGCCCGGCTACGTGGTGCTAGTGACTTTGGCTGCGTTCGTCGCCAACGTCGTCTTGCAGTGCCTGGGAACCCTGGCGTCGCTGCGGCTGGGCATGCGCTCGGCCATTACCGTGGGCCTGATGACCGGCAACTGCAACATGGGCCTGGTCATGGTGGCGCTGGCCGACAAGGCCGATTTCGACGTCATCGTGTTCTTCGCCATGGCGCAACTGCCGATGTACATGTTGCCGGCGCTGCTCACCCCCATGTACCGCCGCCTGCTGGCGCGGCAGCACTAGAATCGCAGGCACGTTACAATTCCATCTCGAGTATGCGGAGAATCTGATGGGTGTAATGCATCCCGAACCCGGCATGGCACGCAAGATCGTCAAAGCCGCCTGCCCGCACGACTGTCCCGACACCTGCGGCCTGCACATCACGGTGGAGAACGGCGTTGCGGTGAAGGTGGAGGGCGCGAAGGACATGCCCTTCACCCAGGGCACGCTGTGCACCAAGGTCGCGCGATATCTGGACCGCACCTATTCCAGCGAGCGTGTGCTCTATCCGCTCAAGCGTGTCGGCGCCAAGGGTGAGGGCAGGTTCGCGCGCATTTCCGGGGACGAGGCGCTCGACCCCATCGCGGCGAAGTTCAAGGCCGTCGCCGCCGATGACCCGCAGGCGATCCTGCCCGGCAGCTACGCCGGCACCCTGGGCTTGGTGCAGTACT
>JBBSBO010000207.1:0-5546 GCA_038251215.1 Caldilineales bacterium | reverse complement strand
CTGGGGGCGGGTTTCGTTTATGGCGCCTGCGCGGTGCCCTTTGTCTAATAACCCGCCGCGCCCCCCGGCGCGCCGCGCCGCATCGAGGATGTGGCCGCGCTCGTCTACAATGCGCATTGTGCCGCCGGTGAAGCAGTGCGTGAGGATGTCGCCCGGGCGCAGCAGTTCCAGCACGCCGTCCACGTCGGGCGGGCCGTTGGCGATGTGGACCATCAGCGGCAGCTCCAGGCGCTCGGCGGCCTGGCGCGCCAGGCGCAGCGGTTGCAGGCCGTGCGCGCCGGTGGTGTCGCGGTCGATGCGCGCCTTCACGCCCATCACCAGGTCGCGGTGGCGGTCCGCCATCATGCAGCAGAGGTCCACGTCGCAGTAATGGAGGTTCGCCAGCTCCCAGGTGGGCGCGGCCAGGCCGATGGAGGAGATGTTGAGCAGGGCGAAGATGCGCGCCTGCGCCGGCTGCGCGATGAACTCGCGGAAGCCCATCAGCGTGTAGCCGCCCGCCGAGCCGGCGTCCAGCCAGGTGGTGACGCCCGTGCGCGCGGCCACAGGGTCGGCGTGGATGCCCCAATAGGTGGCGCTGTGATAGGCGTGCGTGTGCAGGTCCACCAGGCCGGGCGTGACATATTGGCCGGCGGCGTCGATCACCTGGGCGGCGGACTCGTGCGGGATGTCGCGTTCCAGCGCGGCGATGCGCCCGCGGCGCACGGCGACGTCGAGCGGGCCGTGCAGCCCGGCGCCCGGGTCGACGACGGTTCCGCCGTGGATGAGCAGATCGAAGAGCATGGCCGGCCTCCGTGGGGTAGGGGTGCGCAAGGATTGGTTGACGTAAATTACGATCTATGTCAAAAAACCGCCGGCGCGCAGGATGATGAGGAAGCGAGCGGGGTCGACGATCTGCAAGCCGCCTACTTGACCTAACACCAGCAAATCCGCGTCACCGCTCACCAGATAATCCGCCTCGTTCACCACGCCATATGCGACCAGATAGTCGTCCTTGCGATCGCGTGTGTAGGAGGCAATCTCCTCCAGCGCGGGCAACATGATCGCCAGCGCCCGCAATTGGCGGACAAAGTCGTCTATCGCCGCGTGCGGAATGCGTTGGCGAAAGTAGCGTTTGGTGGCGGCGACGGCGGCGAACTCCTCGATCTGCTCCGGCGGCACGAGCAAATCGATCGCGTCGTGCGCAAAGCAAAGCGCCGTTACGGTCGTGATAGCGCGCGGCGTGGCGGGCGAAAGCATATAGCTCAACAAGATATTGGTGTCGAGGATCACCTTCATGGCCTTGCGGCCAACTCTTCGTCTGCCGCCAGCGTCTCGCGGATCACCTTCTCCGAGAAGCCGGCCAAGCGATAGGCGTCTTCCGCCGTCAGCTCCGGATTTTGGCGGCGCGCCTCTTGGCGCAGCGTTTCCAGCGCCTCGAAGGCTTTGCGTTTTTGCTCGCGCTTGCGCAGCTTCTCTACTTCTTCATATTCGGCATAGGAGATAATCACGGCGGCGGGTTCGCCGTAGAGCTTGACGATCACCTCGTCTTTGCTCTGGGCGGCCCACTTGAGAAGCTCGCCAAAGCGCGATTTGGCTTCGGTGGAAGAAACTGTCTTAGGCATGAGACTCGCTCCTTGCAGCACACAAACCTATACAATAGGCAATATGTTGTTCGTCATATCGAACAACATATTGCCTATTATTATACCGGAAATCCGTGGGCCGTCTACTGCCAAAACTGGGGCAGGTGTTCGCGGTAGGTTTCCAGGTAGTCGTCCAGGATGTCCTGCGCCATGTCCAGGTCGCGGATAGCGGGGTCCAGGGCCAGGCATTGCAGCGCGGCCTGGCGATCGCCGTGGACGGCGGCGTCGACGGCAAAGCGCACCACCGCCAGCTCGCGGCGACACAGCTCGGCGACGCCTTCTGGCAGCTCGCCCACGTTGACGGCGTGTACGCCCGCGCCGCTCATCACGCCGGGCGTCTCCACGATGGCGCCGGCGGGCAGGTTGGTGATGGCGCCGCGGTTGGGCAGGTTGACCGCCAGGTGATAGTGCGCGCCGCTGCCCGCCACGCTCTCGATCACCTCCAGCGCGCCTTCGCTGTCGGCCGCGCGCAGCTCGTCGATGCCCATCGTGCCCGCGGCCATCTGTGCGATCTCGGCGCGGCGTTCCTCACGCTTTGCCGCCAGCGCCTCCCAGGCGTAGAGGCTGATGTGGTACTTCTCCCACGGCTTGGAGACGGGGTCGCTTAGCCAGGGCAAATACTCGCACAGATGCTGGTCACCGGGCACGGGCATCAGGCCGAAGACCTCGAAGACGCGGCGCGTGAGCGGCTCGAACTCCGCCGGCGCTTCGTGCAGGCGTTGGCGCAGCAGGGGATAGAGGTCCTCGCCGCTCTGCCGGTCGCGCACGTCCAGCACCCAGGTGAAGTGGTTGAGGCCGGCGGCGCGCACCTCGAGGCGCGGCACGGCCTGGTCGATAATGCGGTGCATGATCGGGGAGGTCGTGATGTCGGCGTCGGTGCTGATGCGCCCGGGCGGCACGTCGATGCCCAGGCGGTCGGCGAGCAGGTAGCCGATCATGCCGTAGCCTTCGTAGATCTGATGGCAGAGGCCGATCACCTTGATGCGACTGTAGCGGGCGATGGCGTCGCAGATGCGCACCATGGGGTTCGTGTAATTAATGTACCAGGCGTCGGGGCAGATCGTCTCCATGTCGTGCGCGATCTGCAGCACGGGGCCGATGTTGCGCAGGGCATGGGCAAAGCCGCCGGGGCCGCCGTTCTCGGCGTAGGGCTGGCGCAGGCCGTGGCGCAGGGGCAGCTCGTAATCGGAGCGCCACAGGCTTTCGCGCGGGGGGACCTCAATGGCTGAGACGACGAAGTCGGCGCCGTAGAGGGCGTCGACGTGGCGCGTGTGGTGCGTGATGGTCATCTGCGCGTCCCACTCGCGGTTAAGGCGGTGCGCCAGGTTGACGATGGGTTCCAAAGCTTGTGCGTTGCGGTCGACGAGCGCGATATGGCTGCCGCGCAGCCGCGCGCTGCGCAGGAGCGCGCCGACCGTATTGAGGCCAAAGCTGGCGCTGCCGGCGCCGATGACGACAATCTTAGTGGGGAGCATAGCCGTACCTCTCATTTTGGGGTAGAAGAGGGATGAATGAGCGCTTGTCTGATAGTATAGGGTAAATGGGTGCAAAGAAAAAAGCATGAACCGCATAAGGAGGAGCAAATGGAACAGGTAACGATCTATCGCGAGGCGGGGCGGTACGGCGGTTGGCCCGCCAACTATGGCATGTGGGCATGGGGCGATGAGGTGGTTGTCGCCTTTATCCTGGGCTACTACAAAGACAATGTGCCCTTCCACGCGCGCGACAAGGATCGGCCCTTTGTCACGATGCAAGCGCGCAGCCTAGACGGCGGCAAAAGTTGGGATGTGCAGCCCTTCCCCGGACGCACACCGGGCAACCGCGGCCTATCCGCCGACGAGCATATGAACCCGCATCTGCAGGCGGGCAACGCCCTGGACGGCGAAAACGCGCCTGTAGACTGCCCGGGCGGCATCAACTTCACCCACCCGGACTTCGCCCTGATGTGCGCCAAGACCGGGCTGCGCGCCGGCGTCAAGTCGTGGTTCTATGTCTCGTATGACCGCTGCAAGAGCTGGGAAGGGCCGTATTGGCTGCCCATGTTCGGTCAGCCGGGCATTGCCGCGCGCACCGACATCATCATAGACGGGCCAGACACGTGTACGTGGTTCCTCAGCGCGGCCCGCGAAAACGGCCAAGAGGGGCCGGTGCTGTGCGCTCGCACCACCGACGGCGGCAAAAATATCAACTTCCTCTCGTGGGTGACGCCTGCGGTGGATGGCTATTCGATCATGCCGGCGAGCCTGCGCCTGTCGCCCACGCGGCTGCTGTGCGCCGTGCGCTGCAGCGAAGGCGCCGGCACGACCACGTCCCCGCGCTGCTGGATCGACCTCTACGCCGGCGACGACAATGGGGCCTCCTGGCAGCACTTCAGCCAACCGGTCCCCGACACCGGCCGCGGCGGCAATCCGCCTACGCTGACCAAGCTGCAAGACGGACGCCTGTGCATCACCTACGGCTTCCGCAACCCGCCCTTCGGCATGTATGCCGTCTTCAGCGAGGACGACGGCGCCACGTGGAGCAGCAAGCCGCTCGCCTTGCGTGAAGGCGCGGGCAACCACGACATCGGCTATCCGCGCAGCCTGCAACTGGATGATGGGTCAATGGTGACCGTCTACTATTTCAACGATGCGGAGGACGGCGAGCGCTACATTGCCGCTACTCTCTGGAAGCCGTGAGGACGTGATGGAGTCCGTTTTTGGGCTGGGCTTGCTCGTGTGGTTCATCTGAGCGGGCATTGTGATGTTGCGCTCCGACCCTAGCCCCAGCACGGCGGCCGCGGCTTCATCGGTCCCGGCTAGAAGTTGAAGACCTGAAGCACGTGGTAGTATTGAGCCATGATCTCATAAGGCGCCGCGCGGAGCAGGGCAAGCGCGGCGATAAATATGTGGTGCGGCACGAGATTGAAGATGGTGAGAGGACTCCTGCCTGTGGAGGCGAGAAAGATCTGGTAAGCAAAGAGGGTCAGCGGCGCGAAGGTGAGGATTTTGCCCATGTCGTTGCTCCCTGCATCGGCTGTCGTGTCGTATGTCCGCCATTTGTCTGATTTCTACCATACACCGTATTTCGCGTCTGTTTCCTATCAATGGGCTGTCAAAGAAAGGCGGGCCATCGCCGCGGCTCAGGAGGGCGACATCACGCGCTTTCGGCTCTCTCGTCGCGATTTGACCGAATGTCGCTTGCCGGTGAAAATGAAGGGCAAGAGACCGCGCCCAAGCTAGAACGTCCAGGCTAGGCTGCGGTCCAGGCGACGTGCAGGGCATCCGGTCACGCGTGGCAGGAAGCCGGACGAATTTCAGCTTTGGGACACGTGACTATGCGCAACGGGCGCTCCTCGAACGGTACGGGTACGCCAAACGGCAATGGCAACAGTTCCGGCAATGGCAACAGTTCCGGCAATGGCAACGGCTCCGGCGCGGGCCACGAACCGGCCCTGATCGACCTGCGCGCCGTCAAGAAAGCCTACGACACGCCGACCGGTCCGTTCCTGGCCTTGCACGGCATCGACCTGCAGGTGGACCCCGGCGAGTTCGTGGCGGTGATCGGCAAGTCCGGCAGCGGCAAATCTACGCTGATCAACATGATCACGGGCATTGACCGCTCCACATCGGGCGAAGTGCGTGTGGCGGGCACGCTCCTGGGCGGCATGAGCGAAGACAAGCTGGCTGCCTGGCGCGGGCGCAACGTGGGCGTCGTCTTCCAGTTCTTCCAGCTGTTGCCCACCCTCAGCAACCTGGAAAATGTGATGCTGCCCATGGACTTCTGCGGGGTGTTTTCGCCGCGCGAACGCCGTGAACGCGCCTTGTATTTGCTGGACGAGGTGGGGATTGTCGAACACGCGCGCAAGCTGCCCACCGAAATTTCCGGCGGCCAGCAGCAGCGCGTCGCCATCGCCCGCGCGCTGGCGACGGACCCGCCCATCAT
>JBBSBO010000206.1:0-5549 GCA_038251215.1 Caldilineales bacterium | reverse complement strand
ACATCACGCGACTTCACGCGACATCCATGGAAAAAGCTAGTAGATGAAGGGCGCCAGGCGTTTGGTCTGGCGCTGGTACGCCGCGTAATCCGGGAAGGCCGCCGCCAGGAGCCGCTCCTCGTAGTGCAGCTTGACGAGGATGTCCGCCAGCAGCAAGGCGAGCGCGGCCACGCGCCAGGCCGACGGCTGGTCCAGGGTGAGGGCTGCGGCAATCAGCAGCAGGCTGGCGTACATGGGATGGCGGATCCAACGATACGGGCCGCGGCGCACGAACTGCGCGTGCGGGCGTACGTCGGGCAGGATGTTGAAGTTGCCCCCGCGCACTGCCAGGATAGCCCAGGTCCCCAGCGCAAAGCCGCTGATCTCGATGGCGAGGAGCAGCGGCGTGCGCGCGAACCAGGGGCCGGTTGCCGCGAAGACGGCTAGGCTGCCAAACTGGATGGTCACCAATAGGTAGGAGAACGCCTTGCCATGCATGGTCGCAGCTACTTTCGCGGCGCAAACGCCGGTTGGCCCAACTGCTCCAACAGGGGCAGCAGCTCGCACATGCTCGCCAGCGCGTAGACGCCCTTGACCGTCGCGCCCGGCTCGGCCTCTTCGTGCTGCCAAGTGATGGCATAGGGGATGTGGACGGCCCGCGCGCCTAGTTCCGTCACGGGTAGGATGTCGGAGCGAGCGGAGTTGCCCACCATCAGGAAGCGGCTGGGGACCAGGCTGTGCTTGGCGAGCACGGCTTGATAGGCGGGGGCGTGCTTCTCGCTAAGCACCTCGACCGCGTCAAAGAGGTGCGCCAGGCCGGAGCGCGCGAGCTTAGTCTCCTGGTCGAACAGGTCGCCCTTGGTGATCAGGAGCAGGCGGAAGCGCCGGGAGAGCGCGGTCAAGGTCTCGCGCACGCAGGGCAACAGCTCGACGGGCGCGGCCATCATCTCTTTGGCGAAGTCGAGGATCTGCCCGATTTCGTCGCCGCGCACGCGCCCCTCGCTCAACTCAACGGCTGTCTCGATCATCGAGAGGGTGAAGCCCTTGATGCCATAGCCGAAGCGCTGGAGGTTGCGCATCTCGGTCTCGTACAGCTTGCGGTCGATCCATTCAGGCGCGTGGTAGGGTGCGAGCAGCGTGCGGTACTTCTCCTGCGTCAGGTGGTAGAGCGATTCGTTATGCCACAGCGTGTCGTCGGCGTCGAAGCCGATGGCGGTGATCATAGCACTTTTCGATGGGCCGGCAACGGTCATACTGTCATTCTCTCGTTCAACTTGTCATAAAGATATGCTGCGCGTTCTATTCGCGCGGCATATATAATGCAGAGTATGCCCACTTTGAACGAGCGCGCCTATTCTACCACAGCCGTGCCGAACATCTCGTAGTCCCCGTCCAGTTGCAGGACGGCCCCTGTGATCTGCACCGTCGCCGTCTGCGCGATGTCGTGTGCGGAGGTTCCCGCCATGATGGTGAGCGTGGCGGGTTCGACGACGCGCTGCATCTCCAAGTTGTAGTAGTTCATCTGCGCCACGGGCAGGCTGAAGGCGACCGTCTTGGTTGCGCCGGGGTCGAGCGTGACGCGGCAGAAGGCGCGCAGTTCCTGGACAGGGCGCGTGACGCCGGCGCCGTCGGTGCGCGTGTAGATCTGCACGACTTCGTCGCCCGCAACGGCTCCGGTGTTGGTCACGTCGATGCGAACGGAGAGCGCGCCGGACGAGTCGACCTCCGCCGGCGTCACACGCAAGTTGCCGAGGGCGAAGGTCGTGTAGCTGAGGCCGAAGCCGAAGGGGAAGAGCGGCCCGTTGCTTTCGTCCACATAGGGGCCGTAGAGGAAGGAGCGTGCGCCGGAGGGCCGGTGTCCGTAGTAAAGCGGCGCTTGACCGACGCTGCGCAGGAGGGTGACGGGCAGCTTGCCGCCCGGGTTGGCGTCGCCGAAGAGCACGTCGGCGATGGCCTCGGCGCCCTCTTCGCCGGGCAGCCAGGCTTCGAGGATAGCCGGCACATGTTCCGCGATCCAAGGCAGGGCGAAGGGCCGTCCGTTGACCAGGACGACAACGACGGGCGTGCCGGTAGCCTGGATGGCTTCGACGAGCGCCTGCTGCACGCCGGGCAGCCCCAGCGTGGCGCGGTCGCGGAATTCGCCGGTGCTGCAATCGGGGATCAGGCCGGACTTGTCGCCCACGACGACGAGGGCGATGTCCGCCTGGCGCGCCGCCTCCACAGCGACGGCAAAGCCTGCCGTCGAGGGGTCGAGCACGTCGCAGCCCTGGGCGTAGAGCACCTCGGTCTGCGGCGAGACGATGGCCTGCACCGCCTCCAGCACGCTGTGCATAGCGGCGTAGTTGTCGACCATGTGGATGGCGTCGGGTAGGGCGTGTTCGGAAAAGCCCAACTCCTTGAAAGTAACCAGCGTCTCGATGTGAGCGGGGTAGGCGTAGTCGCCGAGCAGGTTGCGCTTACTAGCGGCGTTGGGGCCGATCACGGCGATGGACTTGAGGCCCTTGGGGAGGGGCAGCAGACCGTCTTCGTTTTTCAGTAGCACCATGGACTTCTGCGCGATCGTGCGGGCCAGGCTGCGCTGCGCCGGCGTGTCGAAGACCTCCAGCACCTTGTCGGGTGCAACGTAGGGATTCTCGAAAAGGCCGAGGCGGAACTTCATGGCGAGCACGCGGCGCACGGCTTGGTCGACCAGATCGACGGGCAGCTTGCCCGCCTCGACGGCGTCGATGATGGGTTGGCCGTAGCAACTGATGTTGGGCAGTTCGACGTCCATGCCTGCTTCCAGCGTGAGCAGGGCCGCTTCGGCCTGGTCGCGCGCCAGGCGATGGTAGTCGGCCAACTGGTTGATAGCCATGTAATCGGAGACGACGATGCCGTCGAAGCCCCATTGCCCGCGCAGGATGTCGGTGAGCAGCTCCTTGGAGCAGGCGCAGGGCACGCCGTCCAGTTCCTGATAGGCGTTCATCATCGACGCCAAGCCGGCCTTGCGCACCGCCGCTTCAAAGGGGCGCAGGTAAACCTCGCGCAGCTCGCGCGGCATGATGTGGGCGGGCGCCCAGTTGAGGCCGCCTTCCGGCGCGCTGTAGCCGACGAAGTGCTTGCCCGTGGCGACGATGCCGTGGCGCAGGTCATCGCCTTGCAGACCGCGCACATAGGCCACGCCCATGCACGAGGTGAGGTAGGGGTCCTCGCCGAAGGTCTCTTCGATGCGACCCCAGCGCGGGTCGCGCGCGATGTCGAGCACGGGGGCCAGGCCCTGGTGGATGCCGACGGCGCGCATTTGCGTGCGGATCACCTCGGTCATGGCCTGGGCCAGTTCCGGCATCCACGTGCCGGCTAGGCCGATGATCTGGGGGAAGATGGTGGCGTTGCGCGCCAACATGCCGCTGCAACATTCGTCGTGTACCATGGCCGGGATGCCCAGGCGCGTTTGTTCGATGGCGTAGTGCTGGATCTGGTTGGCGATTTCCGCCAGTTCGCGCGGGGCGAGTACGCTGCCGCCCGCCAGGCGCGTGATTTGGCCGATGCCGTGCGCCAGGCGCGCGTCGAGCTTTTGCCGGGAGAGGGACTGATCTTCGGCCTGGATCTCGTAGATCCAAAGGCTGCCGAGCTGGGCGACCTTTTCGGGCAGGGTCATCTGCGCGAGCAGTTGCTCCACGCGCTGCGCCGCGGGCAGGGCGGAATCCAACCACGGCTTGGATGTTGCTTGGGCCGGCATGAATCTCTTCTCGCTTTCTGGGATATTGGCCAGCGATGATGTTGGCTGGGATGGTTGCGTCGGGTCGTCGTGTGAGGAGCGGCGCCGGACAGGACTCGGTGCGCGGGAGCAAAACGGGCGCACGGACCGATGCGTCTATGGCAAGTGTATCACACTCTGCGGCGGGCATGAATGCGAAGAATTCAGGCTACATCCATTTGTGAGACTGGAGCGAGCAAAGTCGCCAACGCATCGTTTAGCGGGCGAGCGCTCCCGGCGGCCACACGCTCGGCAAAGACGGCGGGCGGCAGCTGCGCCTCGAGTCCATGCAGCCACTCTATGGTCCGGCGGCGAAGGCTATCGGCCGTATAGGGGTGTTCGGCGACTAATGCCAGCAGCTCGGCCGCGTCCTCGGCGCGCCCGTCGTATGACTGCACGCGGGCCAGCCCGGCTATGGCTTCCATGGTTTCCCAGGCGGCGCGCCCGCGGTCGGCGCGCAGCGCTTGCTCGAACATGTCGCGCGCCTCGTTCGCGTTTTCTTCAGCAAACGCTGTCCAGCCGAGGCCTAGCCAGGCGCCGACCGTGCTGTTGCAGTGTGCGGTTTCCGCCGTCTGCAACGCAGCGACGGCCTCCTCAAAGCGCCGGCGAGCTTCAGCGTTGTCACCCTGCACCAGGGCAAGCCGTCCCAGGGCGTTCAATGCTTCCATATGGGGCGACAGGAAGCCGCATCGGCGGCTGAGTTCGATGCAACTGTGCAGATGGACCGTCGCGGCGGCCTTGCGTCCTGACGCTGTGGCGACCAAGCCCATGGCGAGATGGCCGCGCGTAACGCCGATGCTGTCGGACAATGATCGGCCGAGGTGGAGCGCGTCCTGGGCCAGCTTTTCCGCCTGAGCCAGGTCCCCTGTGATGAGCGGCAAGAGAGCATATCTGCCCATGAATTGAGCCTTGAGACGCTGCTCGCCGATCTCGTCGTGCAGCGTGATGCTGCGCTGCAACATTTGCCCGGCCTCGGCATAATCGCCTAAGTAGAGCGCCGCCATGGCAAGCACGTAGTAACACTGCGACTGCAAAAGTTTGACGCCGGTCTCACTGAAAAAGAAAACATCGCGGAAGCGCGCGTCCGCCATCATTTTGTGATCCTCTTGAGCCAGCCGGCGGAGACGGCGGAAGCGGCCTTCAAAGAACGCCAGCCAAGCCGACTTGTGAACCGCAATTGCCCGCCAACTGAACTTGTCCTCGCTCGGATCCAGCATTTGCACGGCACGGATAAGCGATTCAATTTGGGCCTTGGCCGCCTCGAGCCGGCCGAGTCTGAAATTTTGGTCCTGTACGAACCGAATCCACGCCAGGAGCGAAACTGCCTGTCGCTTGTCTGCGTGGCTGAATTCGCTTTGCGCAAGCTGAATCTCCAACGCTGCGGCGCCGATTTCCAGCGTCTGGTCGGCAAAAGCAAACCACCCCAGCGTGTCGCCCACAAACCAGATGCCGTGCGCGATCTTGGATCCCGCTTCGCTGTCCAGGTTCTCGACGGCATAGTGCCACGCGGCCTGCAGGTTGCCCAATTCCGGGATAATCTCGTCGTAAGTTTCCTGCGGGGAGTCTAATTTCTGCAGCGCCGCACGCATGACCGCGCCGATACAGGTGCAGTGGCGGCGACGGACAGTTGCCGGCGTCTCGCCGCCGACGTCTTTGTGTTCCGCCTCCAGCTTCGCTTCGCAGTATTGACGCACCAGTTCGTGGATGTCACAGCGCCCGGACGCGGCCACGCGCAGCCAGGATTTATCGGCCAGAGCGGACAGCTCCGCCAGGGAGGCATCGGCTACAGCTTGCGCCGCAGCGCGCGTAAAGCCGCCGCGAAAGACGGAGAGTT
>JBBSBO010000205.1:0-5554 GCA_038251215.1 Caldilineales bacterium | reverse complement strand
TCAAGGCGTCGATGGCCTGCTCGATTTCACTCTGGCCCGCGATGGCCGCGCCCAGCGCCTGCATGTCGCCTTCCAGCTCCGCCGTGCGCACCGCCAGGGCCACGTCGAAGCGGCGCAGCGCATCCAGTTGTTCCGCCTCGATCTTAACGGCGTCGAAGAGGCCGGCATAGCCGTAGCTGGCCGTTTTGATGCGGTCGATCAGCACTTGCAGCTTCTGCACGGCGACATCTACATCATCCAACAAGGCCAAGCCGCCGCCCTTCATCAGCTTGGTTTGCAGCCCAAAGAGCATCTGCTTCTGCTGCTCCAAGTCGCCGGCAATGAGCATACGCAGGCGCTTGTCGGCGTCGCGGCGCAGCTCTTTGTCCACATAGCCCCGGATGCCGGGCAAGCCCTTCAACAGCCGCTCGATGGCGCCCATGTTTTCGTTGGCGGCATTGACAAATTGATCGCTCATACGTTGTCTCCTCTCTCCTTTTGCTTCTGTGAACTCGCAAACCTGCGCGCGGGCCTATTCACCCAGAGTCAAATCAAGCCGGGGCGGTCGATTCCGCAGCGGTCGATTCCGCGGCGCGCTTGGTCAAGAACACCTCGCTGCCACAGTAGGGACACACGATCAGCCCCTTGCCGGCGAACTGCAAATCGCCGCCGCAGTTGGGGCACTTGCGCCCCTCCGTCAACTGCTGGCTTTCCACGCTGTAGAGGATGCCCTTGTCCCAGTTGATGGCGCCGCTGAACAACTGCTTGCCCACCAGGTTGCGGATCATGCCCTCCACTTCGTCGCGCGGCACATTCAGCCCGGCGACCAGCTCGCCCATGCTGACCTGGCCCTGCGTCAGCACCATGTTCAGGATCTTCTTCTCCTGCTCCACCTGGGCGTATTGGGTTTTTTCCACCGTGCCCTTACGGAAGACATAGGCGCCCACGCCGAAGATCGGCGCCAGCACGATCAAGGCCAGCAACAGCCCCAGCACCATCCCCGTCTTGGACGTCTCCTCGGCGCCCATGGCGGTCAACGCCCAGGCGCCAAACGCCGCTAAGAGCAAGGCGCTGCCGATCATGAATATCAACCCCATTACGCGTCCGCCGCCGATCATAGCCAACCCTTCCCGTTGAATAGGTGAATGATGAGTATGCGAACCATGCCCAGACTAAGCGCCGCTCTAGCCAAAGCCGCCGCCACCGCCGCCACCGCCGCCGCCGCCTCCCCCACCGCCGCCGGAAAAGCCGCCGCCGCCGCTCCAGCCTCCGCCCGACGAGGAGCTAGCCGGACGGCTGGTAAAGGTGCTGCTCGCCGAGGTGAGCATGGCGCCCAGCCCCGCGCTCATGGCGGTGAGGCTGCCGCCCATGCCGCGGCTCATGTCGCTGAGGCCGCCGCCCGCCCCGCCGGAGGGCATACTGGGCATGCTAGGCCCGCCGCCCGCGCTCGCCGTGGGTTGCGGCGCGCCGGACGAGCCGTAATACCACGGGCGATAGTGCCCATAGGCCATGGGCGAGGGGAAGTACCAGCCGGGCGCGGGCGCGTTCACCTTCTCGAACTTGCGAATATATTCGTTCTCCAGGCCAAAGGCGATGGCATAGGGCAGCCAGCGGTCCCAGATTTCCTTCTGCGCTTCCAGGTCCGAGTACTTGTCGATGTCCTTGAGATAAGTCCTGAAGGCCTGCCAGCGCGCGGCCTCCTCGGCGCCCTTGTCGGTCTTGCGCGGCATGTAGCGCGACAGGATCAACAGCGTCAGCGCGGCCAGCACCAGCCCCAGGCCCGGCACAATCGCCGCGCCGGTGAGGTCGCCGAACAGCGCCGCCAAACCGACGCCCACGGCTGCGCCCAGCGCCAGCAGCGCCCCGCCCATGCAGCCGTAACGCGTGCGCACGCTCTGCGGGCTGGCGGGGAAGAGGCCCTCGTCCACCACCGCTTGGTAGATTTCCTCCTTGAGGCCGTCGATCTTCGCATAGAACTTTTGCTTCAAATCAGCCAGGCGCACTTCTTCCGCGTGGTCGAAGACCGCCTCGATCAGCGCCTGCTCATAGGGCAGCACAGGGACGCTGCTCTGTTCGCGGCGATAGATGAAGTCGGTGCTGTTGTGGAACCAGTTTTCCTGCTTGTCCTCGGTGATGCTGATCACCTTGCGCCGCGCCAGGTCCACCAGCGTCGCCAGGATGTCCTGCATGTCCACCGATTCGTCGAGCAGCGTGCCCGCCATGCCGGGAGCCAGCTTGCTCGGCGGCTCCGGCAGATAGTCCGCCACCATCGGCGCCGGCTTGTCGCGCCCCATGCGATACCACAGCGCATACATGCCCGCCGAGCCGCCCACGCCAAGCAGCAGGCCCGCCAGGCAGAAGCCCAGGGTGGCGATCGCCTGCCAGCGGTCGCGCCAGGCCAGATCGGCCTCGCGTTGCGCGACCTCGGCATCGGCGCGCTCCTGCCACGGCTGCACCACGCCGTCCACCTTGCCGGGCGTGAACTGCACGCGCACCTCGAACTCCTCGCCCGGGTCGAGCCGTTGCGTCAGGTCGAAGACCACGGCGCGCTCGCCTTCGATCACGGTCGCCGTGGCCGAATCCTTGGCGTCGCGGCTGTTGATGTAGGCGGCCCACTCCTGCACGCTCGCCGCCTCCGGCACGACCACACGCACCGTCCCATTCAGCACGGGGTAGGCGCGGTCGCCGTAGATAGCCTTCCACCACACCTGGTCGCCGCCTTCATAGAAGCGCAGGCCGTCGTGCACGGTGTAGGCGAGCGTGTACGTCTGCGTGCTGTTGGCGACCGGCGGGAAGTACCAGCGCACCGTATAGGAGCCGCCGCTGTCGTCGATGGTAAAGGTGTAGGGTTCTTCGCCACCATTGCTCTGGCGATAGACGTTGCCCTGCTCGTCGGTGACAGCCCAGTTGTCGATGTAGCCGAAGTTTTGCTGCGGGATGTCGCGATAGCCGAAGGAGAAGGAGCCGGACGTGAAGCGAATCGTCTGGTGTTCGGCCACGTCGAACGTGCCGGCGGCATTGACGACGATGTCCACGTCAAAGCGCTCCCACACCAGCGACTTGTCCTGCGCCTGCACGCCCGGCGCAAAGCCTGGCGCAAAATTCGGCGCAAAGATGCCGAGCCACAGCGCAGCCAGCGCCAGCAGAATCGTGCCACGTAACATGGTGCGCTTGTTCGTTCGTGTCTTGCGATGCATGCTGGTCTTCATCGCTCCTCCATGACTTGAGCGCGCATCGCAGCCCTGTTCCGGCCCCCATGCGCAGAGGTTGCTAACCGATACTTCTAACTGATACTTGATAATGCCACAGCCGTCGCGCCGTCGCCGGACACGTCGCCCACGCTCGCCTGACCATTTACCCGCCCATTTGTCCGACTGTTCGCTCCGGTTTGCGGCGCGGCCGCACTGTTTTCGCTTACCTGCACCGCCTCGCCCGCGGCCAAGGCGGTGGCGGCGTGCAGCAGATCGGCGTCCTCGTGCGCCAGCGGCGGCAGCTCGCCCAGTTCCATCAGGCCGAAATGCTGCATAAACAGGTCGGTGACCCCGTAGAGGATGGGGCGACCGGCCGCGTCGAGCCGTCCTATCTCTTCGATCAGGCCGCGCTGCGCCAGTGAGCGCAGCACCGCCGCGCAGTCCACGCCGCGCACGGCCTCGATCTGCGCGCGCGTCACCGGCTGGCGATAGGCCACGACGGCCAGCGTTTCCAGCGCGGCGCTGCTCAGCTTGGCGCTCAGGTCCAGGTTCAAAAAGGCTTCGACATAGGGCGCGGCCGCCGGCGCGGTCACCAACTGATATTTGCCGTTGTGTACTTGCAGGCGCAGCCCGCGATCTTGCTCTTTATACTGTTCCGCCAACTGCGCCAGCCCCTGCTCCACGGCGCTAGGCCCCAGGCCCAGCGTGTTGGCGATGGCGGCGACGTCGACCGGCTCGCCCGCCACAAAGAGCAGGCTCTCCAGCACGCCGCTCAGGCCAACGCGGCCTTCGCCCGCGGCGGACGCGGCCTCTTCCACACCCTCGTCAGCGGCATCGTCAATGGCATCGTCAAGGGTATCGTCGACGCCCGCCTCTGCGTCCAGGTCCATCACGTCCGGTGAAGGCGACGCCGCGGCGATGGCCGGCCTGCGCGCGGCTACGGGCAGCCCCGCCGGCGCGCCGCCGTGTAGCGAAGCGCCGCTCTCGGCCCGCATCCCGCCGTCCTTGCCGTTGCTCTGCGCGTCGGAGAGACGCGTCGGATCCAGCGACAGCGTCATATCAGCACTTTGCTCCCAAGAGAGCGCAAGCCACCAAGCGCGCAGCTTCGCCCACCAGGCGCGTACAGTTTGTCGGAATGTCATTGGTCAAATCCCGCGGCCCACGGCGCGCGGCTGGAGTGCAGCGGCTCGTCACGTCCAAACTCATCGCATCCAAGCTCACTGCGCCCAACTGGGGTCAACCGGCGCATAGCGCACGCGCACATCCAGCTTGCCGAGCTTAAGCCCCATATCTTGTTCGATAATCTCACGCGTCACCTCAACCACCTCGTCCGTTTTCATGGGCACGTCGACATCGGGCGCGGTCTCGATCTCCAGTTTGATGTCGACCGACCCGCCCTTAGCCTTGACGCTGGGCGTCACGGTGATGATCTCAGCCAGCTGATCCAGCCGCCAGCTCAGCCGCCGGCTGATGCTGCTCGTGTCCAGTTCGGCGGAGCCGCCCTGCGCCGTGCGAATGCGCACGCCGCGCCGTCGCGCCGTCCACACCTCAAGCACAGCCAGAAAGCCGAAGAAGGCCACACTCGCCACCGCCACCGCCACCTGTCCGATCAGGAAGTTGCTGGGGTTGTCCGCTTGATGCGCTGCCAGCAAGCTCTCGGCGCGGGCCAATTGGCCTTGCAGCCACGCCAGCGTCTCCAGCGGGATGACAGCCGTAACGCTCAGGGCGGCCAGCAGCGCCAGCCATAGCAGCGTAGCCACCACGCGGTTGAATGCGTTCATAGAAGAAAACCTCGCCGATCCGTCACTCAGCTCCCGCCCTTTTGCGTTTTGTCACTCGATCTTGCCGCAACCTCGCCCCGATTATACACCACCGCCAGAGTGCGAGCGAACAAATCGCGTTCCTGCCAGGAGCAGCACGGCCAAGACCAGCCCCAGCAGGCTCATCATCCACGCCCAGCGCCAGTGGCGCGGCGCGTAGCGGAAAGCCACCACATGCTCGCCGGCGGGGACAAACACGCCGCGGAAGAGGTAGTTGGCGGGGACAATCGGCACATCCTCCCCGTCAAGCGTCGCCTGCCAGCCGGGATAGTTGACATCGCTCAACACGAGCAGCCCCTCCGTTTGGCCGACGCTGCGCACCACGACCTCTTGATCACCATACGCAAGTATCTCTACCGGGTCGCGTCCGACCGTGGGGACGCTCAGCGCGGGGCCGCCTTCCACTACCGCTGCGCGCCCCGGCGCAAAGTCCGGCGCGCGCAGCTGTGCCAGGACCGACGCGCCGTCGTCCGCCGCGATCACATCGTGTACCAGGTAGGCGCGCGGCAACACGTCCAGGTTTTCATACAGCTTGACATCGCCGCTGTGCACCAGGCGAAAGCG